>DAOVEU010000049.1:0-8679 GCA_030668805.1 Desulfobacterales bacterium | reverse complement strand
AAAAAGCTATAGTGACGATGCAGAGTCGAATGACCTGGTGTATGATCGGCACCGTGAAGAACTGACCGTGCGGCACTTTAGAGATTTTATTGGTACGGCCTGGGACCAGGCAAGGCAGGAGAAGGAAGGGACCCAGATTCCATCATGGAACCGGGTGACCTATTCTGTTCCTGATATATATGATGACCTGCTGCAAGCTGTGGAAAAGGATAATGCGTAAGGTCTGGAGGGTTTCATGACTGAATCCTTGAAGGTCTGGTTTCTCGCCTCTGAGGTGGCGCCGTTTGCCAAGACCGGCGGCCTGGCCGATGTAGCAGGTTCCCTCCCTGCTTATCTCAAGAGCCTGGGAGTGGATGTGAGGGTGGGCCTCCCGTTTTATCGGATGGCGAAGGATAGGGATTTTAAGGCCCAAAAGGTCCTTGAAGGGCTTGAAGTCCCCCTGGGAAATACCAGACTCAGGGGTGACGTCCTGGAAACCTCAACCGAGGAAGGGGTTCCTGTTTACCTGTTTGACAGGGAAGATCTCTTTGATCGGCCAAACCTTTATGGTACCCCTGAGGGGGATTACTATGACAATCTGGAACGCTTTACATATTTCTGCCGGGCTGCCCTCCTTTTTGCCAGCAAGGTGGGGTTTCAGTTCGATGTCGTTCATTGCCACGACTGGCAAACCGGTCTGATTCCAGCCTACGTAAAGACCCTTTACCGGGGGAATCCCTTCTTTTCAAACGTAGCATCAGTCTTCACTATTCACAATATCGGCTATCAGGGTCTTTTTCCGCCGGACAGGCTCCAGATCTGCGGCCTTCCCGGCACTGAGTATAATCCGGAGGGCCTTGAATACTGGGGCAAGATCAGTTTTCTGAAGGCAGGTATTGTGTATGCAGATGCGATCACCACGGTGAGTCCCCGATACAGCCAGGAGATCCAGACCCCTGAGTACGGCATGGGCATGGATGGTATCCTTAGAAAAAGATCGGCTGATCTTTACGGTATCCTTAACGGGGCGGACTACACTTCCTGGAACCCTGCCATGGATCGGCATATCACGAACCATTACAGCCTCGGCAATATGAGGGGTAAACGGAAGTGCAAAGCTGGTCTTGTCAAGGAGTTGGGTCTCCATGAGCGCTTTGTAGATCGGCCGGTCCTCGGGATGGTGTCTCGCCTTGCGCCACAAAAAGGGTCTGATTTGCTGGCCCAGATCGTAGAAGATATCGTAGGGTTGGATGCAGGGCTGGTAATCCTGGGCGCGGGTGAGGAGGCATATCAGGCCCTTTTCTTGGAGCTGGGCAGGAAATACCCTGAAAGCGTGGCTGTCACGATAGGGTTTGATGAAGGCCTCGCCCACCGTATCATGGCGGGGGTTGATATGTTTTTGGTCCCTTCTCACTATGAGCCATGCGGATTGACTCAGATCTATGCCCTAAAATACGGAACAGTCCCTATTGTTCGTGCCACGGGAGGCCTTGATGATACGATTGATCCCTTTGACCCTGGCTCAGGTGAGGGGACGGGGTTCAAGTTTTCCGAGTATGAAGCAAAGGCATTTCTGGATCAGATCAGGGATGCCCTGAAGGTCTTTGAAGATAGGCCGGGCTGGATGAAACTGGTAGAGAACGGGATGCAGGCGGACTTTTCATGGGAAAAATCGGCCTGGGAATATGTTTCCTTATACGAGAAGGTAAAAGAAGAGGCAAACGGATTTGCGGCTGACGCCTTGAGAACAGTACGGAATGCGGATTTCGGAATGCGGAATGTGGAATGAGACGATTTCGGATTTAGCGCAAGGTTCACTTCGTGTCGGAATTAGAAGGAAATGAGGGCATCCTTCATTCCTCGGTTTACACTTATCAAGGATGCGGGGCCAAGAGATAAGTTCTTTTGTTCCTACTTTTTGGTGTCAGGTGTCAGGTGTCAGGTGTCAGGAGCGACAAACGCGAGATCTGAAACCTGAACACTGAAACCTGAAACCTGGGGTGGTGAAAAATGGCCAAGAAATTTAAAGAGCTGGCTGCAAAAGACCTGCGGTTCCACTTTGATCCAGAGAGTGTCGAGGTTGATTCAACCGAAAAGCTTTATCCAGTCAAACATGGGGTGGTGGGCCAAAAACGGGCTATTGAAGCCATAAAGTTCGGCATTGGCATGACCGATCCGGAATACAACATATATGTAGCCGGAACCGCTGATACGGGCGCCACATACATGTCCCGGGCGTTCCTGGAAGAAGTGGCAAAAGAACAGCCGGCGCCATCCGACTGGTGCTATGTGTATAACTTCAAAGAACCTGATAAACCCCGTGCCCTGAGATTGCCTACTGGTTGCGGGAAAGACCTGAAAAAAGCAATGGATAAGCTGATAGAGGCCCTGAAGAGCGACGTCCCAACAGCGTTTAACACCGATGACTATCACTACAAGGAGCAGGTCCTCCGACAGGAATTTGAAAACAAACGGCGCAAGGGCATCGATGCCCTGAGGGAAAAGGTGGAGGCAGAAGGCTTCTTATTACAGCTCGACCCTCAAGGGGTTTCCATCATACCAGGAAAGGATGGCAAGATCATCCCCCCGGAGGAACTCGCCAAGTATTCCCCGGAGGAAAAGAAGGCCCTGCGGGACAGAGGTGACAAGTTGTCGCTGGAGATGAACCAGGCTATGACAGAAATAGTGAGGCTTGAGTCCGAGTACGTGGAACTCCGCAGGGAGCTGGATCATAAAGTAGCCCTCGCTGTGGTCGAGAAAAAGATGAAACCCATCGTGGGAAGATTCAAAAATCATGGCCCTGTGCTTGAGTACCTTGAGGCCGTAAAACAAGACATCCTGGAGCATATTACTGACTTCCAAAAAAAACCTGAGGCACAGGCATCTCAAGGACCTTTTGTCGGGATGGCCACGCCCCCGGTCATGAACAAATACAGCGTTAATGTGCTTATTGACAATTCTGAAGCAAAGGGAGCCCCTGTTGTTTACACCTCGAACCCTACTTACCCCGCTCTTTTTGGCAGGATTGAACGGGAGGCCGTCTTTGGTGCCCTTGTTACAGACTTCACCATGATCAAGCCCGGGGCACTGCACGAGGCCAATGGGGGATACCTGGTCCTAAAGGCGACCGATATCCTGAAATGGTACCTGTCCTGGGAGGCCCTGAAACGGGCGGTTAGAAACAAAGAGGTAAAGATAGAAGATATAGGCGAGATGTACGGGTTTATAACCACCAGGACCCTGAAGCCCGAACCAGTGCCTCTGGAGGTTAAACTCGTGATAACGGGGGACCCCTATATCTATGAACTTCTCTACATCTATGATGATCGCTTCAAGCAGATGTTCAAGATCAAGGCGCACCTGGATGACCGGACGGATCGGAACAAAACAAGGATTCGGGAATGCCTTGACTGTCTGGCCAGGTTCTGTGAGGAAGAGGGTCTCAAACATATTGACCGCACGGGGATTGCCAGAATTCTGGAATACAGCCTGGAGGTGACCGGCACCAGAGACAAGATGACGCTTAAGTTGGGGGCGATTGCCGATATTATCAGGGAAGCCAATTACTGGGCCGTGCAGGAGAAAAGGAGGCATATTGCCGCGTCCCATGTAGAAAAGGCCATAGAGAAAAAGATCTATCGCTCAAACCTGATTGAAGAACGTGTCCAGGAACTGATCAAGAAAGACATCTTCTGGATCGAGGCCGATGGTTGCAAGGTGGGCCAGATTAACGGACTGAGCATTTTGCAAACGGGTGACCACACATTTGGCAAACCCGGCCGGATCACTGCCAATGTCTCCATGGGAAAAGAGGGTGTCATCACGATTGATCGAGAATCCCGGTTGAGTGGAAAAATCCACACCAAGGGCGTCATTATCCTGAGCAGTTACTTGCGAGAGCACTTTGCTCAGAGCAAGCCTCTCGCGGTCACGGCCAGCCTTTGCTTTGAGCAAACTTACGGCATGGTGGAGGGTGACAGTGCGTCCAGTACAGAGCTGTTCGCCCTGCTTTCTGCCGTTGCCAATGTGCCAATCTTTCAAGGCATTGCCGCGACCGGCTCGGTCAGCCAGAAAGGGGAGATTCAACCTGTTGGTGGACTGACCCGCAAGATTGAGGGATTCTTTGACATCTGTAAACACAAGGGGCTCACGGGCAAACAAGGCGTGATCATTCCCTCGAAAAGCGTTAAGGACCTTATGCTAAAAAAAGAGGTGGTAGAAGCGGTCAAAGATGGCAAGTTCCACGTGTATCCCATAAAGACCATTGAGCAGGGGATTGCAATACTCACGGGCATGAAGGCGGGCAAAATGCGCAAAGATGGAACCTATCCCAAGAAGACCCTCTTCCGGCTGGTAGATGACCGTTTAAGGGACCTGGCCGAAAAGGCCAGGGCATTTGCCAAAGAAAAACAGGAAAAGTAGTTTCCATCCACAAACTCCCCCTCCCCACAAATTTTCCCTTGACACACAACGCCTTTTCGCCTATAATCCCCTGACTAAAATCAGTTCTTACCAACATTTCTTAGTAGCAAAAAACCAATCTAATTAGGGAGGGCAGAAGAAAATGGGAGACGATGTATACGTAGTAGGTCACAAGAGTCCGGATACGGATACCGTAGCTTCAGCGATCGTGTATGCCAAGATCAAGGGCTATATCCCTGTCACCCAGGGAGCGATCAACGAAGAAACCGCCTTTGTGCTCGAAAAATTCGGGGTGCCTGTGCCTGAGGACCTGGGCAGCGCCGAGGGCAAAAAGCTTGTACTGGTGGATCATAATGAGGCCAGCCAGGCTCCGGATAATCTCGACAAGGCGGAGGTTATTGAAATTATTGACCATCACAAAATGAATTTTAACTGGCCCGATCCCATCTACATTCATGTAGAGCCGATAGGCAGCACGGCTACCATTTTGGCCAAGAAATACAAAGATGAAGTGGCCAAGGACAAAGCCATGGCTGGCCTTTTGCTCGGTGCGCTCCTTTCTGACACGGTCATTTTCAAGTCGCCGACCACGACCGAAGAAGATAAGGTGGTAGCAAAAGAATTGGCCAAGATAGCGGGCATTGACGACATTGAAAAATTCGGCATTGATGTGAAGAAGGCGAAGGCCGATATATCGGGCAAGCCGATCGGAGACGTTGTCTTAGCTGACTTCAAGAATTTCGACTTTGGCGGCAACAAGGTTGGCATCGGCCAGACTGAGCTAGTAGACATCAATGATGTTTACAGCCGGGCGTCTGAGGTCATGGATTTCATGAATGACCTGAAGGCCAAAGAAAATTACGAGATGCTCATCTTTGTCGCCACGGATATCATCAAGGAAGGCTCTGAGCTGTATTACGTTGGTGACAAGGCCAAGATGGAGAAGGCTTTTAATACCACGGTTGGCGACCAGTCGGTGTGGGTTGACGGCCTTATGTCCCGTAAGAAACAGGTTGTACCGGTCATAGACAAGACATTCTAGATTTTCCGCAAGAACCATCAAGTGAAGGGGTACCCGCGCCGGGTACCCCTTTTATTTTTAGTCAGTGTCCCCGTAGGCGTTCACAGGTTCAGAGTTCACCGAGAATCTGAACCGTTGATTGGGCAATGATGCTGAAGTTCCGAATAAGTTTCACAGCGCTGCAAATCCCAGCTCAAAGGCCCGTAAATTGGTCTCCACAAACCTTGCCTTTGTCTTGGTGCGGATGGTCCCCTCAAAGGCTTCCTTTGGAATGGGGAGTGCACCGCTTCTGGCAAGGGCGCCAAGCATGACGATATTCGCAGCCAGCAAAGCCCCGGCTTGCTTTGCCAGCGTCTGGGCACTCAAGATGACAAGTTGTTTAACACGGCTCCGGATGAAGTCGAATAGCTTCTCGACATCCGGATAGGATCCTCTGCCGATGGCCACGTCATAGGGGATAATAGGGACAGCATTTGATACCACTACAGAGACTGCTGAGCATTTCCTCATGGCCCGATAGGTCTCGATCGGTTCGAATCCGAGAAGGACATCTGCCTCGCCGTCTGAGATTATGGGGCTTTTGATATCTCCTATCATGACGGAGGATTCCACCACCCCACCGCGCTGCGCCATGCCATGTACCTCACTGGCCACCGCGTTGTGACCTGCCAGGATAGCGGCCTCGGCCAAAACCGTGGTGGCCAAAAGCGTGCCCTGCCCGCCAACACCTGTAAGATATACACGATAGTTATCCATGTGGTCTCTCTCCATTTGGTAAGCGTTTTCTCACCCGCTCCTTATACTACACCTTCTTGGGCCTGATCTTTTTGCAAAACTGTATACATACCCCGCAACCGATGCACAGGCTCTGATCAATTATCATGGTTGTCTTAGCATCAGGAGACGTGTTTTTGTAAAGGGCCGGGCATCCAAAGGTATCGATGCATTCAGTACAATCCGTATTGCAATCAGGACCCACCACAAAACCTCGCTTTTTCTTCTTGCCGAGGATCCTTGCCTCATACAGAGGGCAGGGGGCCTTAGCTATTATAACCGACAGCCTGTTTGACTCAAGGGCCTCCCTGATAGCCGCCTTGGTCTTGCCCAGATTGATCGGGTTGACAACTGCCACCTGCTCCACTCCGCAGGCCCTTGCGATGGCCTCGATGGAAACATATGGCTTGTCCCACCCGGGAGGCGTGATTTCTACGCCGGGATGAGGCTGGTAGCCTGTCATGGCTGTTGTGCCATTGTCAAGTATCACCAACATAAAGTTGTGCTTGTTGTGGACAGCATTGATCAAGCCTGTAATGCCAGAGTGAAAGAATGTGGAATCGCCGATAAAGGCAATGACCTTCTTGTCTGTGGCCCTGGAAATGCCGGCTGCCGATGTTACACTCGAACCCATGCATATGAGAAAATCCGCCGTCTGCAGCGGTGGCAGGAGTCCCAGGATGTAACACCCAATGTCCGTGGGAAACACAGCTTCTGTCTCGGTTTCTCTCAGAACGCTGGTTACTGCATAATAGGTGGCACGGTGGGGACAGCCTGCACACAGGTTTGGGGGCCTCATGGGAAGCTGGACCGCCTCAGGGTCTTCCTTGATGTCAACCGGCCTTGGCGGTGTGTAGTCAAGTTCGAAGAATCCTGCGATCACCTCTCGCACCATGCCAGGATCGTATTCATAAAGCCGTGAGAACAGTTCAGGATCTTTTCCCGCAATCGGTACGGCAAGGCCGTTGGTCTGGGCCGTCACCTTGAGGTTGTCCTCCAGGATAGGCTCCAGTTCTTCTACGACCAGGATCTTGTCAACCGATCTGATAAACCCTGCTGCGAGCTTCTCCGGAAACGGGTAAGTAAAACCGAGCTTTAGTACCGTCACGCGGTCCTGGATGCCTAGATCATTGATGGCATCGGCCACGTAGTTATATGCGATACCACTTGTGGCAATCCCCCATCTACCCGTTCCGGTGATGGTATTGAATGGGGACGCGCACGCCATGTCTCTTGCTTTTTCGCCTTGCGAAAGCAACACCTTATGGCGCACCCGGGCATTGGCAGGCACGGTGACGAAGCGGGAACTCTCTTTTTCAAAGGTCCCCCTGGTCTCAGGAGGCGTCAGGGATCCAGTGGTCACAATGCCACGACAGTGGCTCAGGCGTGTGGTGGTCCTGAGGAGTACAGGGAGTTCCAGGGCCTCGGAGATCCCAAAGGCTGTCCCGGTCATCTCTTTGGCCTCCTGGGGTGATGCGGGCTCGAGCATGGGAAGGTTGGACAATCTCGCATAGAAGCGATTGTCCTGTTCGTTCTGGCTTGAGAACATGGACGGATCATCGGCTGTCACAATCACCATGCCACCGCGCACGCCCACATAAGCGAGGGTCATCAGCGGATCAGCAGCAACATTGAGGCCTACGTGCTTCATGCTGCACATAACACGAACACCGGATACAGCAGCGCCCGCGGCTGTTTCCAGAGCCACCTTTTCATTAGTGGAGTACTCAAAATAGAGTTTTGATTCTGCGGCTATCCGAAAAAAGTTGTCACCTATTTCAGATGCCGGGGTGCCGGGATACGTTGTGGCAAATGCTACCCCTGCCTCCAGGGCGCCCCTAACAATCGCTTCGTTTCCCAAAAGGAGAAGTTTTTTGCCCACCTCTTCGGTTAACAGGGGATGCATGATAGCCCTCCATGTTCATACAAAACGGCCAAGATCTCGACTGACAATCAGTAAGTTCGGGTAATAGGTGCTGGTTTAAGTTTTCGTTCCCCTACAATATACAATCAAGTTACACTCGGACCAAGGAACCAAGTATGATGAAAGCACGGTCAGTGCTTTATTATTTGGCTGCTAAGTACAGGACATTTTTTTGACAGGATTAACAGACCCGCCCTGCCCGCCCTGGCGCGACATTGTCGCGCCAGGCTATCCCGCTTCACAACCCGGCCCGCCCTGGCGCGACAGGTTCGCATGGATGTACAGTGCCTCTCATCCCGGTCTGGGCCAGGGTCTGGGCCAGGGGTGCGACTTTGCCTGGAGCACATTGTCATTGTTGAAATATCTCCGTAATAAAGATGTTGCGATCAAGCCCTGCAATATCGGTCTGGGCCAGGGATAAACTGGATAAATTTTGAATAAATCCAGTTCATCAATAATTAAACGTCTCGGAATTTCTACAAGCTATTGATATCATAGCACTTTATTAGCTTGACTATGGTCCCGAGACAGGAATGATGGAATGATGGAATGATGGAAT
>DAOVEU010000283.1:0-3727 GCA_030668805.1 Desulfobacterales bacterium | reverse complement strand
TTGGTAGACACAAGGGACTTAAAATCCCTCGAAGTTCATCTTCATGCCGGTTCGACTCCGGCCCCGGGCACCACATATTTTATGGGAACATCGCAACTCAGCTATACAAAAACTTAATCCTGATTGGTTTGGGGCGGTTGCTTGTAATGAGCAGCATATAGGTCTAAAAGCCTCGGATCATTTTTTGATAATGTGTACCGTTGAGGATGAATATTCGACAGCCACTTTTTGCCCGCCATGACGGCGGGGAAAACGTCTGTGTAAGTCTGTGGCTAATTCAATTAGAGAGCCACATGCCCTTCATAATGATGATTTTGCCCCGAAAAGGGCCTTTTTAAGTGGTGCTCTAGCGCCAAATCCTGTACTGTTTCAGACCTGTCCCTCAGCCGCCCAGGGCTTGGTGGTTTGCTGTTGACCGTAACCACCTATTTTGGCATGGATTCTTGGACTCTGTAAATCATGACCGTCCCTTTTCCTCTCTTGAGTTTGATACTATAAGATAGTATACAGAATATTATGAGTTGGACAGTCACCATCTCAAAAAAGGCGGCCAAGAATCTTCCTTTTTTACCAGAGCGAGTCAGAAAAAGCCTTGCTCTTCTCATGCGTGAGATTGAGACAGACGCCCCGGTTAGAGGCAACTGGCCAAACTATGGTAAGCTAGACAAAGACCGGCACCATTGTCACTTGAAGAAAGGCCGTTCAACCTATGTGGCTGTTTGGGAACTGAAAGACAAGGAAATTTGTTTGGTGGAGGTGACTTATGCTGGAACCCACGAAAAAGCACCCTACTGAGGTAGAACTTCGCTTTGTAGGGCCGGCCAGCCGTAAGGTTGAGGCGATCAAGGCATTGCACGCCCTGGGGTTTCTGAATGCGACCAATAGCTCCGAGGCAATTCCGTGGCGGGAGTGCTTCCCGAAAATCAAGGGAAACGAGCCGGGTATTTATCTGGCTGGAGCTAGGCACCGTGAAGGACTGACTCAGCGGAAGCTCGCCGAATTGACCGGGATCCCGCAACGTCATATCTCAGAGATGGAGAACAACAAGAGGACAATTGGCAAGAAGAACGCCAAGCTATTTGCTAAGGTTCTGAGCGTTGATTATCGTGTATTCCTCTGAGCAAAAGTGACATCCTCAGATGCGAAGAAGAAATTTCCCTCAAGTTGCTTCAGAACCAAAAAAAGCATTATTCGCCGTCCCTTTTTTCCTCTTCGCTAACTGAGACAGGCCGTCAACTGGGTGTATCACCCTCTGCAGTTGCCAAATCCCTTAGCCGGCGTGATAGACAAAAGTCCACTTAGTCCAGGACGTCCCCAATTTCCCACGTCCCCTAAATTCAATTCCTAGCAGTGTACGAGGTGTGGGTCAATACGACATCAACTAAGGGCTCCTCCCCACTGCGGGAGCCTTAGCTGATGTCGTATTCGGAATAAGAAGACATCGGGCAATGCTAGTTCGCAGACCTGGTGGTAGTGTAAAGCATTACACCGTTCTCATCGTAAAAGGAGAACTCGCATGTCTCCGGGTCTCCTCCCTCACCAGGACTGACGGTTACTTTCAGGAACCCGCCGGTAATTGTTTGAGCGGTGTATGGCTGGTCTATCAGCCCCTCAGGATCGGTGGAATTCGGATCGCCGGGAGCTATTCCCAGTCGTGAGTTTGCATCGATCAAAGCCCCGCAAGAGAACTCTTCGAACCCATCGGGACGGATCGAATGATACTTCCAGTGCCTGTCGCCACAAATGATGTAGAAGTTCTTGTCCAGAAACCCGTTGTCGGCAAGCCAGCCGAAGAATTCTTCGCCCTCGTGTTTGAAGCCCATCGGATCGGCGTGGCAGTCTCTTCTGTACTTATCGTCTTGCCCGGGAGCAGGCCATATCATAATCATAACATCGGGACCAATCATCGGCGTGGGTGAGATGAGAATCTTGAAGGTTGCATCGCTGGCCAAAAGGGTCTCCTTGAGCCATGCCTTCTGTGTTTCTCCCCAGAGTGTTTTCTCCGGCCCATCTTCCATCATGTTTGAGCTCCGATAGTCTCGACCTTCCGTCAGCCAGATTTGCAGCAGCTTGTTGATCCTAATCGTCCGGTATGTGACCGGGTCGGTCTCGTCAGGGTCGACCACCGGCACCTGTTCCAGAAATGTCCGGATCCCCAGTTCGGTTGACGGTTCAAGATCCCCGGTCGTATCGGCGTCATTATAGCGGAAGTCGTGATCGTCTTTTTCCCAGTAGGTTGGTACCTGTGAGAACAGGGACACAAAGCGTGGTTGAATGAACTGCTTATGCCATTCTTGTCGCATCGTTTCCTGTGTCTTGCGGGGTAACGGGTAGGCGTCGTAGTAGACATTGTCGCCTGTGCCGACAAAGAAGTCGGGATTCATTTCCTGAATCGTCTCCAGCCCGGGGTATCCCAGATGCTTGTCCGGTGGGCCTGGGAAGGTGTGGAATTTGAAATAGCACATCCCTGTGACCACTACGAAACTCACCTCGCTGGCAACGTCCGCAGGATCAAGGGTTCTGAACGTACACGCGGGGCCTGTCTCAATCGTATCGACGTCTTGTCCGTAGAGGAGACGATAGTAGCAACGCGTTCCAGAGATCAGGCCGGTCACTTTCTTCTTGATCATAAAGTCGTTCTCCGACTCCGCAGTAATCCATTCCGTGAGTGACGATTCGGTGAACTCGGGGTCGGTTGAAATCTCAAAACGGGCCATTCCCTGAGTTCCACGCAGTCTGCAGTCTCGAGTTTCGCAGATCGCGGTGAGGCGGGATTGAAGGATGGCGCTGTCCGTGGTTACTTCGCCTGTCATTTCCCCCTGACTGTGTCCGATTCCAGTAACGCAGCCGACCAGGGGAAGCAGGAAAATGCAGCATAGAATCAACAAGGGTATTCGAAATTTTTTCATGATAGCTCCTTTCATATTCCATTGCTCGGGGTATGATAGGGCGCTTTCTTCACATGGATATTTTTTATAAGCGAGAATAGCTAAAGGGAAGTGCATTCTACTGCATGGGATGATGGTTATCAACTCTTCTAAGCTGTTTATAATTTCCTTAGTGGCCGGATAAAATCAGATTCGGTGGCCGCTTTCGGTCGGATTACGCATGCAGTGCAATCAGCATTATTTTATGGGAACATCGCAACCCAGCTATACAAAAAACTTAATCCTGATTGGTCAGGGGTGGTTGCTTGTAGTGAGCAGCATATACATCTAAAAGCCTGCGGATCATTTTTTGATACTGTGTATTGTGCTTTTTTGCTTCTATACGCAACTTACCCAATGGCTCATCAGTGTATTTAATTTTGGATTTTATATATTTTCCTCCCTTTTCGCCAGGGGCAGGGTTTATCCCCATCCGTCAAATAAAGCATTATTCTGTCTTTTTTTGTGCCGGCTTGACTCTTCCTGTCTCAGGCCTAAACAATATGAAGCCCTCCATACCTCCCATGAGAAAGCAATTTATAAATGCCACTTGACACGTTACGGGTTACAGGCTAAAAGGAAAAACAGGCCTATTGAATGATTAAATCCTTCAGACATAAAGGTTTGCAGAAATTTTTTCTTGATAATAACCGAACCCGTATTAACCCAAATCATGCCGCCAAGCTTGCACGAATATTAGATCGATTAGATGCATCTATTAGGCCTCAAGATATGAATTTACCTGGTTTCAAATTACATGAGCTTTCAGGAAAGGAAAAAGGAACTTGGTCTGTGTGGGT
>DAOVEU010000333.1:0-3252 GCA_030668805.1 Desulfobacterales bacterium | reverse complement strand
TTTTTTGGGGAAATCCCAGATGACATTGATCTTCTCGCGATCGAAAACCTCCTTGAATCGATCCAAGACCTCCTCCAGGATTGAAACGATGTCTTTATCAGCAACCACAGGTTCGTAATCCTGGCAGTATTCCATAATCTCTTTCAAAACGCGTTCCAAGCGTGACGATTCCTTGGCAATAATTTCTGAATATTGCCTTATGTCTGAAGCCTGAATCAGGTGCAGCCGACCCTTGTCTTCTTGCTCACTGATAGAGGCAAGTCTTTGGGCAAAGCCCCCGATGGCCGTGACAGGATTACGTATCTCGTGGGCCACTGCATCTAAGGCATTTTGGAGGGTGTTTCTTTGGGTATACGCCATTTCCTCAGACGCCTCGTTTACCGACCGGTTATGCTGGTCCACCTGGTCCAAAAGCCCCTGAACAGAGGTCTCCGTGAAGGTATTAATCCTGGCAAGGGCCTGGTTCGCCTTTTCCATGACCCCTAAGATGTCTTCCTGCGAATCAATCTCAAGCTGGAGATGTTCAGCCAACTCGTCGATCCTGTCAAAGGTGTTCGCGAGAATACCGTTAACCGTTTCAATATCCAGTCTCAGAAGCCTCTGTGCCGTTTCTTGAAATTGATACAGCTCCGTTCGCTGGCCAAAAAAGATCTCGGTTGCCTCCCTTGCCAATTCCAGTATGTTACACACGGATGGTTTGTCAGGTTGAAGGGCTTCGGGTCCAAAATACTTCTGGCTTTCCAATAAGTGCTCGGGGAACCCCCATCGTTGCAGAACAAGGCGCCCAGCTTCCCTGTGGTTGATCCCCAGGTTTTCCTCTTCCCATACAATGGCCTCTTCCAGTGGAATATTACCTCCTGGGAAGGCTTCCTTTGTCTCGTCCGGACACGCATTGAAGAGCATGAGCATGCCAATTTCCAGGATCAAGCCCCAGACAAAGGCATCTTCCGGGTTCAGGTCAGATGACTGTGGGGATTGGGCAAAATTTCTTGCAATCAGTGCCCGATACAGGGAAGTCTTCCAGAAATGATCGTAGTGCATGCCCCCCACCTTTCCAAGGGGAAAGGTATCACGCAAGGAAAGACTCAAGGCCATTAAACGCACCTGCTTGAATCCAACCTGGACAACCCCCCGGAGGACAGAAGTAATCTGTTCCCGACGGGCAAAGAATGCACTGTTGACCAACCTGAGTAGGCGCGTGGTCAGAGAGGGGTCTTTTTCAATAATGTGCGCCAGATCCGATGCAGAACTCCGATCATCTGCCGCCAGCTCTACCAAGCGGATCGTCAGGGGGGATAATGAAGGAAGACCTTCACCGTCCGCGATCTTTTTCACAAGTCTCGATTTCTCTGTCTCTTTCATGGTACGAAACCCATCACAATTTCTTCGAGGTTACAATGCTCCACCCAACACGGACAAGCCGCAACTAAGGAATTGCGAATTGAGGCATTTAGGAGCGGACTCATTCGCTTTTCCAGCCCGCCAGTCTGGCTGTCACAGAGACACAAGTGGCAATATTTTCAATAAGGCCTTTGAATGCTGGCGAAAGTCGATCGTACTCTTTACGGAGGCTGTCGAAGTCAAGCCTATCCATCTTGAAATCCTTTGATGCTACTACCGAGGCACAGCGAAACTCATGGCCTATGTCCATGAACGGCACATACCCAAAGACATCGTCCTTTTTAAGAATCAATAGTGGCAAATAGCCCTGCGGGGTCCGCTGTATTACACAGGCCTCCCCCTCCGTTACGGTGAATACCTCGTTGCCTGAGCAACCCTCTTTTATGATGACCTCCTTGTCTCCGATCAATCCATCAGGCCTGTTCTTTTTCATGAACAAGTCTACGGCTGTGTCCGTAATCTTTATTAGCCTGGCATCCAGGCTAAGAAGAAGTCGTCTGAATTCGGGTGATAAAGATGCATACTCTTCCGAAAGACGCTCAGCATCCAACACGCCTAGTTGAACATTGCCCACAGCAGTCACAGTTGCGCTTCGAACATGCCCCCGCCATAAAAGACATGTGATAGTGCCTATAGTAGCCCCCTCTCCAAGCCGGGCTATGGTCAGGGGACCATTGGATGTTTGCCTCGTTATCTCCACCATGCCTTCCAATATGACCCAAATCCAGTTACCGTGTCCTCCCTCCGCAACAATTCTCTCTCCATCACGAAATTCCTCTTCGTCAATGATATACATGTAGTTTACCAGACGTCCTTTAATGAGCGGCAGAGCACCCCTTTCGCCACTTCTCTGGACGGCAGATACTCTGCCAGGAAACAGAGGCCCTACTTTCTTGATGATGCCGTCATCCAGCATTCTCAGGGCATCGAGTATAATCTCCATTCGGCTTTTGTTGACCACATGTTCTACTTGAACAGCCTGTTGATGAAATTCGAATTTCCCTTCGGTCCACCCAAACAGGGCGTAAATGGCATCTAGACCAAGCAAGGGACCACACATGGCATTTACGGGGTTTCCATTCACGAAATGTATGAGGCCAGAGACAGAGGCGTATTCGCTCGTGATGTGCAGTATTCCGGTGTTGTTGTTACCGCCAAGTATTTGAAAAACGTCGGGCAGGCCAACAAAACGCAAATCTCCGGCAAGTACAGCTCTACCAGACATGATAATCCCTTATCGTGCCCATTTAAGTTCTCTGTGCAGATGTTGCAATGTCAGCTTCAGGCACTCTTGGAGGGTCGCCCTGGCACCCGTTCCCTTCAAGGCACTTGCCGGAAAGGACGGAACTTTAAGTTTTCCGTTCAGCTCTCGCTCCATAAGCTCCACAGGCATCAGGGGAATAGACTCCCTGGCAAGATCTCGTTTGTTGTATTGAAGAACCAGTGGGATTTTGAATATGCTATTGTTTTGTTCGGCCAGGTTTTGCTGCAGATCTCTTAAAGACAACAAGTTTTCTTTGCGGCGAACCTGAAGGGAATCCGCAACAAACACCACACCGTCAACACCCTTGAGTACCATTTTTCTGGTAGAGCTATATCTTACCTGTCCGGGCACCGTGAAAAGCTGAATCTTGACCTCGCAACCCCTGATCTTGCCCAAACCCAGAGGAAGAAAATCAAAGAAGAGGGTGCGATCACCCCTGGTATTGATCGAGACCATCTCCCCCATGGTCTGTTTTTTGAACGCCTTGAAAATATATTGCAAATTGGTGGTCTTCCCGCCTCGCCCCGGACCATAATACACGATCTTGCACTCGATGACTCTATCTTTTAAGTTGAAATTAGCCATAG
>DAOVEU010000100.1:0-6718 GCA_030668805.1 Desulfobacterales bacterium | reverse complement strand
GAAGTCATACTCTGCGAGCGGGGTATTCGCACCTTTGAAACCGCCATGCGCAACACCCTTGATATCAGCGCGGTCCCAGTGCTCAAGGATAAGACCCACCTGCCAGTGATTGTTGATCCTAGCCACGCCATCGGCCAGTGGAAGTTCGTGCTCCCCCTGGCCAAGGCCGCCGTGGCGGTCGGGGCCGATGGCCTGTTAATAGAAGTTCATCCAGACCCCCAGCACGCCCTGTCAGATGGACCGCAGTCCCTGAAGCCTGAAAAGTTTTACAAGCTCATGGATGAAATTGAATCGATTGCAAAAATCGTCAGAAAGGGGTATGCACAGGAACATGGAATGTATTAGAGTGACTCTGGAAAAGCCTCGCAAGTACTCCTATGAGATTTTCATTGGTGAAGATATCGTGGATCACAAGGGATGGATCACGACGGTCAAGAATCATGCAGATCGATACGTGATCATTACGGACTCAAATGTCAACCCCCTCTATGGCGAGATGGTGAGGGCAAGGCTGGGAGAGACCGCTCTTCCTGTTGACATCGTTGAAATACCTGCTGGTGAGTCCTCAAAATCGCTCAATACCGTGCTTGACGTGGCAAGACAACTCGTGAGGCTGAAGGTCAGCCGCAAATCGCTGCTTATTGCCCTGGGTGGCGGGGTAGTCGGTGATGTAGCAGGCTTTATCGCATCCATATATATGAGATCAATCCCGTATGTCCAGATTCCTACAACCCTTCTTGCTCAGGTAGACAGCAGCGTGGGTGGCAAGACCGGTGTGGATCTTCCAGAGGGCAAAAATCTTCTGGGAACATTCTATCAGCCAAAGGCCGTTTATATAGACCTGTCGTTCCTGAAGACGCTTTCGGATAGGGATTTTGCAAACGGATTGGCCGAGATAATCAAGTACGGCATTATAGGCGATAATAACCTCTTTGAATTCCTGGAAAGCGAAAGCGACGGGATCAAGAAGCGCAATCCTTCCCTGTTGAAAAGCTTAGTTGGGCGTTCTTGCAAGATAAAGGCAGATATTGTAGAGATGGATGAAAAAGAACTCGGCTTGAGGCGCATTCTCAATTTTGGCCATACCCTCGGGCACGCACTGGAGTCTGCAACAGACTACGGCCTTTCTCATGGGGAGGCTGTCTCCATAGGGATGGTGGGGGCTGCAAAGATTTCGCACAGGCTCGATCACCTGGACGGTGCCTCTTGCCAGAGAATCGTTGATTTGATTAAAGACTACCACCTGCCAACCAAGATTCCGGCAGGCCTGAAGACGGCACAAATCATGGGCTTCATGGCAACTGACAAGAAGGCAGTCGGAGGACAGGTACACTTTGTGCTGGTAAAAAAAATAGGCGCACCTTTTGTGACCCCTGACATTCCCTCAGGTGTTGTGGAGGGGACCATTGAGGAACTTCAGGGATGAGTAAAGATTCCCTAAACAGGCTCAGGCTCAGGATTGAAGATCTGGATGTGGCGCTCCTAAAGCTTTTGAACGAGCGGGCAGCCGTTTCTGTCCAGATCGGGAAACTCAAGGGCCAAAACGGCCTGAGTATCTATGACCGCTCCCGGGAAGAGGCGATATATGGGTATCTGGCCCAACACAACCAGGGGCCGCTGAAGACTTCAGAGATTAACAGAATATTTTCTGAGATTATCTCGGTTTCGAGAAAACTCCAGTCCGCTTCGGCCCGCGATGACTCTGAACCCCGGATGGAATGGGCTGGTGACAGCGACACGAGTGCGCTGAGCGGAAAGACCTCAGTCTATGGTATTCTGGGAAACCCCGTGGCACAAAGCATGAGCCCCCTTATGCACAATGCTGCATTCAGGTTCCTTGGCATAGATGCAATCTACGTACCTTTTGAAGTGAAGGATCTGGAGAGTGCTGTAGCTGGGATAAGGGCGCTTCAGATACGAGGGGCAAGTGTGACCCATCCATTTAAGACAAGGATCCTTGGGTTAATAGATCAGATAGATGTTACAGCCAAAAAGGTTGGAGCTGTGAATACCCTTGTCCTTGAGGGGAACTCGATTCGTGGCATCAACACGGACTGGACGGGAGCGGTCAGGTGCATAGAGGGATTACTCCCCATCAAGGATAACCATTTTGTGGTGGTCGGTGCTGGCGGTGCAGCAAGGGCTGTAATTTTTGGCATTACCCGTGAAGGGGGAAAGATCACTCTTGTCAACAGAACAAAGGACAAGGGGCTCGCTCTGGCCGAAGCATTTGGCTTGCCTTTTGTACCCCTTTCCGAGACTGAAAACCTTAGCGGAGACTGTTTGATCAATACCACCCCTGTGGGGATGTACCCCAACGTGGAGGAGATGCCGGTGCCAAAAGGTGTGGTGAGCCGTTACAAAGCTGTGGTGGATGTTATATACAACCCGTTTAAGACCAGGCTCTTGAGGGAAGCAGAAGCTGAGGGGTGCCTCGTTGCAAACGGCTTTGAAATGTTCGTTTTTCAGGGTGTTGAACAGTTTAGGATCTGGACGGGGAGGCAGGCTCCGGTAGAGCTAATGAGAGACGTGGTCGTTCAGGCACTTGTTCAAGACCAAGCAAAAAAACCGAGCGCCTAAAGTGAACTAAAGTGAACTAAAGTGAACTAAAGTGAACTAAAGTGCCTAAAGTTGGAGGCGGAACGACTTCAATATTTTGCCACTCGACTAAAGTCGTGGGAATTTCAATAAGTTGTAGAAGTTCTGAGACGTTTTGCATTAAACTTTAGCTCACTTTAGGCACTTTACCTCACTATGAAGCAGATCAAGCCTATAAAGGGAATTGATGCCACGGTGCGTGTGCCAGGCTCAAAGAGTTACACCCAAAGGGCCCTGATCGCTGCGTCCCTTGCCAAGGGCCAGTCTTTTGTTACTGGTCCCCTGATTTCTGAAGACACCGAGTATTTGATCAAAGGCCTTAACCTGCTGGGGGCGGTTATCGGGTTCCAAGGCTCTGACCTGACCGTTCTGGGGACCGGCGGAAAACTGGCCACCCCTTCAGAGGCCATCTATTTGGGAAACAACGGAACCGGGCTCCGGCTCCTGACAGGCACAGTTTCTTTAGGGCATGGGACCTTTGTACTCGATGGCAACGCTCGCATGCGCCAGAGGCCTATCCAGCCCCTGCTCGATGCGTTGAAAAATATTGGGTCAAATGCCGTGTGTATTGAGGAAAACGGGTGTCCTCCAGTAGAAGTGCACGCAGCAGGCATTGCCGGCGGAAAGACCGCACTGGCAGGCGGGCTCAGCAGCCAGTATCTGTCATCGCTTCTTCTGGCAGCCCCCTATGCCAGAAGGGATACCGAGATCGAGGTGCTGGGATCGCTCCCGTCACGGCCTTACGTTGAGATGACCTTAGATGTGATGGCCCGGTTTGGAGTGGAAGTCTCGGTGACAGAAGACAAATCGTTCCTGGTCAAGGCCCGTCAGAAATATCGACCCACAGAATATGTTGTGGAAGGTGATGTTTCAAGTGCCACCTATTTTATGGCCGCGGCCGCCATCTGCGGGGGCACGGTCAGGATACCAAATATCAAGGGGGGTTCTGTGCAGGGAGACCTGCGTTTTGCAGATATCCTTGAGACCGTGGGATGCAAGGTCAGTGCATCTCGCAAGGGGCTGGAGATCACCGGGCCGTTGTCCAATCATGCGGATCTTTCTTTCGACCTTCATGATGTGCCCGATATGGTCCCGGCTCTGGCTATTGTTTGTGCCTTCAGAAAGGGAAAGACGATCCTGAAAAACATAGGGCATCTGCGCATTAAAGAATCGGACAGGATCGCGGCTTTGACCCATGAGCTTCAAAAGATCGGAGCAAGGGCTGAAGAAAAGGCCGATGAAATGCTTGTTCAGGGCATACCTACACATGGTGCCGAAATAGACTGCTACAGCGACCACCGGATCGCCATGAGTTTTGCCATAGCAGGCCTGGCCATCGAGGGTATTTCCATTAAGGATCCTGCTTGTGTCAAAAAATCGTTTCCAGATTTTTGGGAAAAGCTGGAGTCTTTGAGTTAGTCAATAACCACCCTGGCTTCTTGTCTCTCACAGAGCCCGCAGAGTCTCAGAGTTTTTGAGCAGATTTCCTGAGAGGGGAAATCTGCTCAAGCTGCAACGCTACGCGTGGGTGTTCCGATTGCCTTGCTCAAAAATCTTCTCTGCGGTCTCTGTGTGCTCAAGCGACTGCAAGGAGCGGGCGAGAGAATCCTATGATCGGGAATGAGGCCATGAACATTGTCCTGATCGGATACAGGGGTACTGGTAAGACGTCCGTGGGGGTGGCCCTTTCCAAAAGGCTCGGAAAGGCATTTTGGGACACGGATGACTACATCGAAGAAAAGGTCAAAAGGCCGATCAGCGATATGGTGGCAAGGGAAGGTTGGGCCTTTTTTCGGGCACAGGAAAAGCAGGCGATCCGCGAGGTATCGTCCCGTAAGAATTGCGTGATTGCCGCGGGCGGAGGTGCCATCCTGGACCCCGAGAACGTGGAGAATCTCAAGAAAAACGGAGTAGTTGTTTTGCTTGAGGCCACAACCCGGACCATCCTTGAACGAATGCGTCGGGATAAAAGGACCGACCAACAAAGACCAAGCCTGACCGGAAAGGACCCGTACAAGGAAATAGAAGAGGTTTTGGAATTCAGGGGGCCTTTTTATCAAGAGGCCATGGATTTCTCTGTGGATACCACATCTAAAAGCATTGACCAGGTCCTTGATAAGATCGTCGAGAAACTGGAAGAGTATGGGGGTTAAATGGCCGGTAACACATTTGGACAGGTCTTTAAGGTTACTACCTGGGGTGAGTCCCATGGAAAGGCCCTGGGGGTGATTATCGACGGATGTCCACCTAACTTGCCCCTTAGCGAACCTGACATTCAGGAAGACCTGGACAGAAGAAGACCCAAAAGCGCGCCTTCAAGCACACCAAGAAGGGAACCGGATCAAGTTGAGCTCCTTTCCGGCACATTTCAAGGAATGACCACCGGAACCCCTATCTCACTCATTATTTACAACAAGGATATAGATAGCAAATCGTACGAGACGATCAAGGACATCTTCAGGCCGGGACATGGTGACTTCACTTATCAAAAGAAATACGGGATACGCGATTACAGAGGCGGTGGGAGGGCCTCTGGCAGGGAAACAGCAGCCAGGGTTGCGGCAGGTGCTATTGCCAGGAAGGTACTGGACCAGGAGGAGATCCTGGTAAGGGCCTATACCCTGGAGCTTGCAGGGGTCAGGGCGGAACGGGTGGACCTGGACGTCATAGACAAAAATCCGTTTTTTGTTCCGGACCCGGATGCAGCCGGCCATATGCAAGAAAGGATTAATGAGATCAAGAAATCCGGAGATTCGGCCGGGGGGATCGTAGAGGTACTGGCTAAGGGCTGTCCTGCTGGATTAGGGGAACCTGTATTTGATAAACTCGATGCCGACCTTGCAAAGGCCGTCATGAGTATAGGGGCTGTGAAGGCTGTTGAAATCGGTGTGGGCCTGGCCGCGGCCCGGCTGCTCGGTTCTGAATGCAATGACGAGATCACACCCGAAGGATTTGTAACAAACCGTTCCGGTGGTATCCTGGCAGGTATTTCAAATGGTGATGACATTGTGCTAAGGGCTGCCATAAAGCCCATTTCCTCCATTGAAAAGGAACAGCGTACGGTGGACATCAATATGAAACCCACGACCATCTCCGTTAAGGGTCGGCACGACATTTCCGCCATTCCCAGGATTGTGCCTGTGTGCGAGGCCATGGTGAGGTTGGTGATTGTGGATCATTTGTTGAGGCAAAGGAGTATAGTATGAAGACAATCAAAATCATGCCCTGCCTGGACATGAAAGAGGGCCGGGTAGTGAAGGGAATTCATTTTGTGGATTTGAAGGACGCAGGGGATCCTGTAGAAAACGCAGCCTTGTATCAAAAGGAAGGGGCCGACGAGTTGGCCATGCTGGATATCGCGGCAACCCTGGAAAACCGCAAGACCAGGTTGGAATGGGTTAAGAACGTCTCATCGGTTATAGACATTCCATTGACAGTGGGTGGCGGCATCGAAAGCCTGGAAGACATCGAATCGGTTTTGGAGGCTGGTGCTGACAATGTTTCCATGAATAGTGCTGCCGTGAAGAATCCGGATCTGGTCGCAGAAGCAGCAAAGGCGTTTGGCTCGGAGAAGGTGACTGTAGCCGTTGATGCCAGACGGAACAAGGAGATGGCATCCGGATTTGAGCTGGTTGTCTCAGGTGGCACCAAACCCGTAGGCAAGGATGCTGTGGCCTGGGCCAAACAATGCCAGGAGTTGGGTGCCGGGACCATCCTGCCGACAAGTATGGATGGTGACGGAACCCAGGCTGGCTACGATCTGGAATTTACAAGAGCCATTTCAGATGCTGTTGACCTGCCGGTGGTTGCCTCAGGTGGCGCTGGAACCCTGGAGCATTTTTATGAGGCCGTTGTCCAGGGAGGCGCTCAGATTCTGTTGGCTGCTTCGGTTTTTCACTATCGCATTTTTAGCATCGGTGAGGTTAAGGAGTACTTGCGAGAGAAAGGCCTGCAGGTTAACTTGAAGGCATAGGGATTTTCGGCATCCTTCATTCCTCGGTTTACACTTTTCAAGAATGCGGGCGCCAAGAGATAAATTCTTTTGTTCGTACTTTTTGGTGTCAGGTGTACTTTTTGGTGTCGGGTGTCAGGTTTCAGGTGTCAGGTGCAAGAAACACTG
>DAOVEU010000388.1:0-2810 GCA_030668805.1 Desulfobacterales bacterium | reverse complement strand
CAAGCCGAGTCAAGAGAAGTGCGCAAGAACGATCCCTCTTGGGCCGATCACTTGCACGAGATTTTCAATACGGTGCTTACCACGCCGTGGAGCCGCACATTACAAGAAAGGGTTGTTGAGGCGGGCCGTGAAATAGAGGCGGCGATTGATCACTTAAGAGAATCAACAGTGAAACCTCACGACAGGAGCGTATCATTCCGCTGGTATGTCTTGCCTCACCAGATCGCTCACACCCTGTTGAATCGACGCTGTGCCCTCGACAGTAGCCATGAAGAAGATGAGGCCGCCAGGGTCAAAAATACCCTGGTGGGGTTAATCGAACGAGAAACCTCCCTGATTTTCCACAAAAATCGCTAACGATCATAAGAAGACTTGACGGTTTTCAAGAATTGGTGTAATAGGGCATATCTCACAATTTCGGATGGGATCGTTCTGGACGTAGAACCTGTTGAAAAAACAAAGAAAGGAGGCGTAATCATATGTTTGTACCAACTGTGGACAGTGACAAGTGCATCGGATGCGGAGAGTGCGTAGAAGTCTGTCCGGTCGAGGTTTTTGAACTTGAAGACGAAAAGGCCGTGCCTGTCAATGCAGACGAGTGTTTAGGATGTGAAAGCTGTGTTGAGGTTTGTGAGCAAGAGGCAATTACAGTCGAAGAAACATAATATAGTCCCAATTGCTGGTGTCTGGTCCTTGGTCCCGGTCAAACTGGAATCAAGGACCAGCTATCCCATCTCCTCGCTGTAAATATTCCATAGGCTAATGAATTTATTGTATTTTTTCTCTGCGCTCTCTGCGTCCTCTGTGGTAGATTGCCTTTTCCCTCTTTCCTAAGTTTCCTATGCTTTTCCCTGAAATGTCTCTGGTTCGGCAGAAACTCCACGCCGAAAAGCTCGAGGACATCCCGGCGGCCGTGAAGAGTGCCCTTGAGAGCCTTCACCTTGCCTCGGTGACAAAACCCGGTGAGTCTGTGGCAGTGGCGGTCGGAAGCCGGGGCGTCAGCCATATTCCTATCATTGTTTCTGAGTGCGTGAAGCGTTTGAAGGACCGGGGTTTAAAGCCCTTTATTGTCCCGGCTATGGGTAGTCACGGGGGCAACACACCAGAGGGTGAACTCTCGGTCCTGGCCAGGCTTGGTATTGATCAATCTTTCGTGGGCGTGCCTATACTTGCTGCTGAGGATGTGGTCGAAATCGGGACATTGGACATTGGCATGCCCATTGTCATGGACAGACGGGCAGCCGAGGCCGACCAGATAGTGGTGATCAACAGGGTGAAGCCCCATACAAAATTCCGCGGCCCCATTGAAAGCGGCCTGACCAAGATGCTCACCATCGGGCTCGGCAAAGGCCAAGGGGCAGCTCTGTACCACCGGGCTGCGGTCCAGCATACCTTTGGCATCCTGCAAGACGCTGCCCGCCATATCCTGGAAAGCCGCTCCGTCCTCTTTGGGCTTGCCGTACTTGAAGACGGTTACAAGGACGTCTCTCGAATCTGTGCTGTAAGGCCAGAAAACTGGTTTGAAGCAGAACGCACCCTGCTCGAAGAGGCACGCTTTATGATGCCCCGCATCCCCTTTGACCTGATCGATATTCTGATCGTAGATGAAATCGGCAAGGATATCAGTGGCATTGGGATGGATTCCAATGCCACGGGAAGACACCGGGATATCGTAGGCGACTTTTACACGGCCCCGCACGTGAAACGGATCTTTGTGAGAGATTTGAGCCCTGAATCGGACGGAAATGGAAATGGCATCGGGCTGGCAGATGTGACCACCCGGCGCCTCGTGGATGCTCTCGATCTTAAAAAGACCTACACAAATGCACTGACTGCTATCTCCCCCGAAAAGGCGGCTATTCCCATGTATTTTGAGACAGATCATGAATGCATCCAAACCTGCCTCAACACGATCGGCATGGTGAAGCCTGAGGCAGCACGGATCATTCGTATCAAAAACACGGCGACGCTGGAGACGCTTCTGGTCTCACGGGCGATTGAAGGCGATGTCATCTCCAATCCGGACCTCGAGATCGTAAGACCATGGGAACCGATGGCGTTTGATGATACTGGGAACCTATTGGATTGATGATTGACTATCAACGCGCAATCCGCAACCCGCAAGATCAATGACCAATGACAAGAAACAAGAAACTTGGTAACCGTTCACGGGTTCAAAGGTTCAGGGTTAACCGAAAATCTGAACGGTGAACCCTGAACCTGGGAACGCCTACGAAACTTGAAACTTGAAACTCGAAACTCGCCACCCGTAACAATAATGACAAATGACCAATGAAAGACTTTCAATCATCAATCATCAATCGCCAATCGTCAATCCTATACCACATATGCCCCACAGCATTTGGATATACGGCCATCTTGTTTCAAGCTGAGCCATTCCTTGTGAAGCGGATCTTCTTGCCCCATTCACACGAGCGGGACTTAAAAAAGAAAATACAAGGGCTCGCTCTGGCCAAACCAGGACACACACCAGCGGTCCTTGACCTGTGCAAAGATATACAGGCATATTTTGAGGGGATTCCCATAAAGACCCCGTGGAAATTGCTCGATCTAAGCGGGCTCACCCCCTTGCAACGCTCTGTGCTTGAAGCTGTAGCAACCGTTCCCCACGGAGAGGTCCGATCTTATGGCCAAATAGCTGCACAGGACGGACACCCTCGGGCCTGTCGTTTTGTGGGGACCACCCTTGCCCGAAATCCTTTCCCCATCTTGATCCCATGTCATCGCATCGTCCGGGCTGATGGCTCACCAGGCGGCTTTTATGGTGGGACCGACCTTAAGAAACGCAT
>DAOVEU010000039.1:0-9488 GCA_030668805.1 Desulfobacterales bacterium | reverse complement strand
GAAAAAAGAACCGTCCCCTTTAATTTCTAGTAAAAAGTTGCTTTTGAACCAACGTGCCCCTTTCTCACACAACTCTTTCTTCTAATCAGATAGCACTGTCTCTATTTATCGAGAAAGTTATAATTTTATGTGTCGTCCCCTCAATCTCCTTATGTAATGTCGTTTCGCCCTCGCCATGTGCGCTACGCCAATAACGCTCTTTTTGACCCCAAAAACGCAATTATAGGCCCAAAACAGACCCCTTTTTTGATTTTATCTCATGTAATAGCAGCTACTTAGCATGGCCCGACCCCAAACGTAATCGTAATCGTAATCCCCTGGCATGTACGCTGCGTGCCCTACGTGGCTATGGCAGGCGGGTGCCAGCATACAAGCTCTATACTCTTGCCAGGCGATGGCAGGCGTAGCTTATTTAACCGGGGCCTGCCCCGTCGCCCACCGTTTGGCAATCTTGTGCTATTAGTGTTCACCAGACTTCAGCCTTGAGATCATGTGGGGGCTTCTTTGGCTGCTTTTGCTGCCATGTCGATATTCCGACCGAAGGCTTTGTGTCCCGGTTTCAAGTGAGCAGCCAACTTCCAGGTTTCTATCGATTCTTCGTAACGCTTCATCCTGTAAAGTATCCAGGCCTTACGGTCCAGATACCAGGGATTCTTGCTATCTGATGCCCGAACTGCTGCATCGGCCTCCTTGAGGGCTCCGGCAAAGCGCCATGCTTTGTACAAAAGCCCGGCATAAAAGTGGTGGTATGGAGCGCTTTCCGGCTCCCACTTGATCGCCTGCTTGATATAGGTCTCGGCCTTGTACGGTTTTTCTAATTTTTCACACGTCTTAGCCATCCAGTAATCGGCCTCCGCAGTCTCTTTCCTTTTCAGAAAATGATCAAGATGGGACAGGGCACGCTGGTAATTCCGTTGCTCGTATAACACCTGTGCCCAGTAGAGGTCGATTTCGATCACCTCTCGATGTCGGCTTTTTAGCTCTTCAAACAGGGCAAAGAGATCATCAAACTTAATGGCCCTCTTGTAATCTCCTATAAAGCGTTTTATCACACCAGCCCGGTCAGGGGCTGCGGAAACCCCGCGCAAAAAATAGGCCTCGGCCTCTTTTTCCTTGCCTCCACGCAGCAAATACTGCCCCATCCTGAGATAATAGCCCGTCCGGTCGGCAAAGACCCCTTCCGGCATTGCCTCCTTATAGACAGATGCAGCCTCTATCCACTTCTCCTTTTCGGCCAACCGGGAGGCCAATACAGTGGCCGCATTGTTCCGGTTAAAACGATTCTCCAGGGCCTCCCTGAGGCCGTTTTCCACTGCTTTGTCAATACCCGGTACCTGCCAGAAGCGATTGCGTCGTATATATCTGTCTGCGCACGGATCGAGTGTGATCATGGTTTCAACTTGTCTCAAGGCTTCATCAGGTTTTCCCGCTCTTTTGTAATACCTGGCAAGCAAATACCGATATTCGGTGCTGTTGGGATAAATGGAGACTGCCGTACGGTAATACAATTCTGTTGGGTTTCTTGGGTTTCTTGAGTTTCTTGGGTTGCTTGAAGGCAGGTGCGACATGGCCTCCGAGGTCTGTGCCAGGGCCAGATAAGTGCGGGCATCCTTCGGAGATCCCTTTTTTGCCTCCTCAAGCTCACGCCATGCCCTTTCAAACAACGTTCCCTTGAGTGCCCCATCATTGGCTGCTTTTGCGAACCTTAGATAGAATTTTCCGAACAAAAAGTGATACTCAGCATTACCAGGCGCATATTCGATCGCCTTTCGATAAGCCTGGATGGCGGTGTTCCAGTCTTTGCCTTTCTCGATCTCTTGTGCCTGAGTGATATAGTAGTCACCCATGAACATCCGGTACAGATAATAACTGCCCGTTGCAAAGGAAAGGAGAATGCAGAGAATTATAATATTTCGCATTTTGGGTTTGACATCAATTCCCCAATCCCTCAATTCCTCAATCCCTCAATTCTTATTTGCTTACTGCCTACTGCCTACTGCCTACCGCCCACTCCCCACCGTTCACTCCCATAAGCAGCCCTGCCAGGACCGTAAAGACGATGGCATTTGCCATGATGTGGAGATTAAAATCTGCCACACTGTGGAGCATGATGGCCACGATGCCGGTGAGTGAGCCAAGGGTTATTCCCAGGGTTAAGCGGCTGTTGGTGGCCCTGATCTTTCGGATGCCAAACCAAAAGGTGGCAACGATTAACCACAAAATGATCCCAACCGTTAGGATGCCGGTTTCTGAAATAAAATGGAGATAATCGTTGTGGGTGTGCAGAAACCTTGAATTCACGCCCGCCGGCCGGTAAGGCGTAAAGGCCGTGGGAAAGGTACCCGGCCCGGTCCCAAGCAACGGATGGTCACGAATAAGGTCGAGGGTCCCTGCCCACACGGCTATCCGAGACTGCCAGTTGGGCACATCCCGACCGTGAGTTAACGTCTCCAGTTTCTCTATCACGGGCGTGCTGGCGAGCACGGTCAGAACCACAACCGTTGTCACTGCAACCCCAGTGGCCGTCAGGCCTTTGTATTTTTTCCTTGTCTTAACAAGATAAAGAACAAGCATAAAACCAAGGGCAAAGAGTCCGGACATCCACCCGCCACGGGACAGGGATAATGTCAGCGCGATACATAAGAAAAAAAGGGCAAAACCGCACAGCGCCTTTGCCCAGCCCTTTCTTACCGCTATCAGCACACCAATCGTTATGGGAATGGCCATCTCCATGTATCCGGCCAGGTGGTTCTTGCAGCCAAACGTGGCTACCATCCCTTTATATTTTACGTCATAGTCCCACCAGGGGGGGCAAACTTCACCCAGGTATTTGATCATGCCGAACAGGGCGAGAAAGCCTCCCACGCCCATGATGGTATAGGCCACCCGCCGCACCTGGTCACGTTTTTTTATCGTGTTAACGATGATGAAGTAGAGAACGATATAATTGGCAAGTTTTATAAGGGCAAAAAGGCTGGCATACCATTCAATGGAAGAAAAGGACGAGATAACGGCAAGGACAAAAAGTCCAATCAGGGGAAGATCCAGGGGGTCCTCACCCACCTGAGTCGCCCACTAAAGGTGATCCGCAGGAGATAGGCGGTAAGCATCACCAGGGTGATAAAGTGGGCGATTGATACCGCCCATACCTGGACTGTACCGCGGGCAAGGGGAGTGAAGACAAGGAGGGCAACAAGAGATACTTCGATTATACGGTTTGTAATTCTTGGTTCATCCATCCACAGATTTCGCAGATTTTCGCAGATTAGAGTAACTACACGCAAGGTTCACTATCTCATTTTAAATCCGTGTAATCTGCGGATCAATCCCTAAATTCCTAAATCCCTAAATCCCTAAATTCGCAATCCCTAAATCCCTAAATTTGTTTTTCATCCGTGTAATCGGCGTAATCGGCGTAATCTGCGGATCTCAATTCTAAATTCCTACTCCTTACTGCTTTTCTTCCCTTTATAATAATAGTCTCCGTACTTGTAATAGTAGCTGTAGTAGTGTTTTTCTTCCTTTGGGTTCATCCGGTTTAAGACAAATCCTAAAATCGGTGCGTTGATCTGGTTGAGCTGGTCCACGCCCTTGTGAATGATGGCCCGGTTGATAGCTCCGGCACGCACTACCATAATCACACCATCTGCATAGGCCGAAAGGATCGAGGCATCGCTTACAGAGGTGACCGGCGGCGAATCGATGATCAAGACCTCATACTCAAACGCATCCCTGAGCATGCCCATAAGGGCAGCCATGCGCCTTGAACCGAGCACCTCTGACGGATTCGGTGGTGTGGGGCCGCCAGGCAAGACATGGAGGTTCTTTACATCCGTCTTGATGGTCGCAGAGGCTATCTGCTCGTAGAGGAAAGGGCGTATGCGAAGCCCTGGCACTTCATCGGTCAGAATATCTCCCAATCTAATTGGGTCGATGATGTCCCGCTCGTACACAACGTGTGAACTTTTTTCAAAACTGTACCTGGCCTCTGAAAGGTTGAAGGCCCGACCAAGGGCGTCCATGATTTGAAGCCGGATAGGGCCTCTCAAATGGTCTTGGGTCACGATACCCATATTGACCAGGATGAAACCGAGCTGCTGTCCGGTCTCGGCTACCCTGCTCAGGGCTTGTTCGCCCTGTTCTGAAGTGATCTTACCGCTGCTGATGAGCACAGCGGCAAGGCGCTTCTCTTTGGGGCGGTTTTTCCAGACCGAGGAAACCAACTTCCCCTTCTCAAAGGAGAATTGATAGGCATCGCTATTGTCGGCTATCGTCAGGGTGCCGGTCTTTTCCTGAAGGTCGATCAGGCTCATGAGATCGCCCATACTGAGACTGCCGAGGCTCCCGTTTTCAACAGGGGTATCAAAGGTTGCAGAGATCAGGCTTGAGAGCCCCTTTTTCGGATCAGACGGAAACAAATCCTTAAAAGTCGCAAGCCTCAGGTCACACTCTATGAGCAGGACCTTCTGGCCTGAAAAGGCAAACGACTCTGCAAGGTTCATCGCCACAGTGGTCTTTCCCTCACGCGGGGCAGCCCCTGTGACCAGGAGGACCTTTACCGGGTTATCGAGCCTGGCAAACCGGATGTTTATTCTGAGCGTGTTAAATGCCTCTGCAAAATGTGATATGAGGCTGAAATCCGCATGACGCGGCCGGGCCGGGCCGTTGACCTTTTTGGATCTCGAAGACGTCTTTTTATAGAAAAAAGGAATTTTCATACGCGCCTCTTATCTTCTGAGACATCGTAGACGACTGTCAGTACAGGAAGCTTAAAATGGCGCTCGATGTCTTCCGGATTCTGCACTGTCTGGCCTAAGTATTCTAAAAAGAAGGCAAAACCTACCCCGGTCATGAGGCCGAATATAATGCCCAGCAGGATATTCAGTTTCTTCCTGGGCTTAAAGGGGCGAATCGGGTCCGATGCCGGCTCCACCAGCCGGATGTTTGCAGTCTCGATCCCCTGAGATATCATGGATTCCTTCAACTTGGTGGACATCATGTCGTAGAGTTCTTTGTTGGTGTTGACCTCCCTTTCCAGGATAGCGTACTGTGCCTCTTTTTTGTTCGTCTCTAAAGCATCTTTTTCGTACTGCTCCAATGCCTCCTGAAGGGCCTTTTCCCTGGCTGCCAGGACCGAATACTCCGAGCGCAGGCTCAACAGGACCTTTTGAAGCTCTGTGTGAAACCGGCTTTTGATCTGTTCCAACTTGGTGGTGATCTGAACCATTTTTGGATGCTTGCTCTTGTACACGTCCTGGTTTTTCTTTAGTTCAATGGCAAGGAGGGCCTGTTCCTGGTAAAGCGACGTCAACAACTCGCTCCTGGCAAATGCGGTCGGAAACTCGAGGATCTGATCACCGGTAAGCAATTTTTTCATCTCTCCTATCCTGGCTTCCACGTCCATTCGATTGGCCCTTGTGCTGATGTATGAGGTGTTTATCTCCTCGATCTTCTGGCTGTGGACCCTCTGCTTGCCCGTGATGGAAAATATCTTCTCCCGCTCCTTGAAAGCCAAAAACCTCGCTTCTGATTCCTCCAGTTTTTGTTTCATTTTTCCCATCTGGTCGCCCAACCAGGACAGGGTCCGTTGCGTTGTATCGAGCCGCACATCCATGTTGTATTCGATATAAGCCTCGCACACTGTGTTGGCGATGGCCCGGGCCATTGCGGGGTCGTCATCCTGCACACTAACGGTTAACAAACGGGTGTCTCACACCTGTTCGATGTCAATCTTATCGCCAAGTATTTCCACGGGATCGATCACCTCGTCTTCCCCCTCTTCTCCTGAGGGGTTAGATGATTCACCCCGGAAAATAAGAGTTACTTTTTTGACATTCTTACCAATATTACCTATGAGTTTGCCCAGCATCCCCTGGGAGGAATCCTCAAGCATCCTCTCTTTCAGGTTAAGGACCTCATAGACCTTGGACAGGACCAGACGACTCTTGATCAGCTTGAAATGCGTCTGGAAGGTGAGATTTTCGGATACGTAGGATTCGTAATCGAGCCGCTCTCCGGTCAGGGGAGATTTTTTTGTCTCCCTGTCGATCACCATCCTGGCCGTGGCCTTGTAAATGGGGGTCATGGTAAAGCTGAACACGGTGACCAGCGTAACCAGGATAAAAAGGGATGCCAGGATCACACCCCTACGCTTCCTGATAATGTAGACGTAGTCGGATAAATGAATATTGGTCTGAGTTGTTTGTGTTCTCGGGTTCATTCGTTCATATTCGGATGGCTCAACAATGCACTACTAGTGTCGTTATCCGTTATCCGTTATTTGTTATTCGTATTTTCCCGATCATTTTTGGTTTACTTCACCAATTCCAGATGTCAGAAGTCAGATGTCAGAAGTCAGAAAAAAACTCAACGCTCTTGATCTCCGACCTCTGCCATCTGATCTCCGACCTCTGCCCTCTGCCCTCTGCCCTCTCACAGCCACGACTTGGGCACATAGACCCTGTCGCCGGGCTTCAGGATGACGTCGTCTGCCTTGCCATCTTTGACGTCGTCTAAGTCAATCTTGATAATCGTCTTTTTCCCATTCTCAAAACGGCTTATAGTGGCCCGGTTTGGGGCAGCAAACTTGGCAAAGCCTCCTGCAAGGAGACAGGCGTTCAGGGCCGTGATCCCATCCTGGAATTCATAGATACCGGGTTTGTTCACGTGTCCCATGACGTATATCTTGGATTGGGCGATGTCCACAAACGCCCTGGGGGGAATATAGACCACGTCATCAGGCTCCAGTTTTACGTTTGCAGTGAGATCTCCCCTTTCAAGCAGTCTTTGCAGGTCCACCACAATCGGTTCTTTTTTCTCAACCAGTTCGTCAATCTTGCCCCCAGAGGCAAGATCCTCGTATGCCCCCCGCAGCACAAATGCTTTCTTGCCCCTTTTTTCCGTGGCGCCCCCGGCCATTGATATCAATTCAATAAGAGTGGTGTTTTCACGCTCCATGCCATGGGACCCGGGGTCTTTTACCTCGCCCAGGATATAGACTTTTTTACTCCGGTAATCGACGACCGACAGGATAACCTGAGGATCAACAAAGTAATCCGCCTTTAAACGCGTGGTCATTTCATGGGTGAGTTGGTCAATGGTCAGGCCATCGGCCTTCACCTTGCCCAGAAAAGGGAGGGTGATAGTCCCTTCCTCGGAAATGGTCAGCATGATCGCTCCTCCACCTTTAAGCTGCAGCTCTCCGCCGGCATAAAGAAGAAACGAAAGCCTGTCGCCAATACCCAAAACGTATTTCCCTTTTTGCCCAAATCCCGCTGTCCCCCAGGAGAGCAAAACAAGGCTTATGACGATCGTTATGACCTTGGTTGATATATGTCTCATGAAAAAATGAAAAAACTTATCACGAAAACACGAAATAACCCGGAACCAAAAAGAACAGATTTATCACGAAAGCACGAAATGACGAAAACAAGAAAAAATGAGTTTAAAAAAGTTCGCCGTATTGTAACATCGTCGCAAAGCTGCTGAGAAAAAGACTTTCCTGGCATCGGGAAAAATGTTCTGCCAGAAAAAATACGAATCTCACAACTAACCGACTAATCAAGTCTGTAAACCTTCTCTCGCCCTTTGTATGCCTTCAAATTTCTTTAAAAAGGTGATTATTTTTTAAGTTTGCCTTTTTCGTGGTTTCGTCCTTTCGTGATGATCTTTTAAATTTTTCCCAGAAAACACAAACCGGAACCAAAAGAAGAACAAATTTATCACGAAAGCACGAAGGTACGAAAACACGAAATCAAATCAGGAAATTCAAATCACAAAATACCAGAGTTTCTCCCCTTGAACTTCGCCACATCCCATTCACTTGGGTTGTTGAATTTGTCATTTTCCCTCGTGAATCTTTTCCCCTTTCGTGTTTTCGTCCTTTCGTGTTTTCGTGATTATCTTTTAGATTTTCTGCCCGCTACACAAGAAGATCTTAATATTATTTCTATTTCGTGTTTTCGTCCTTTCGTGTTTTCGTGATTGTCCTTGAAATTTCTGAAAAAAGGCTACTATTTCCTCGCCGCCGTGCTGTATTCAAATGTTATGTTCCCATAAACCATGTTTTCCTCATAGCTTTCCAGTCTGACATTGGAATCTCTGTCCACGTATTCATAGAAGAGCCCGGCGGACAGCCAATCACGAATCTTATACCTTATGCCGGCAGAGCCATTCCAGATGTCGTCTTCTCGCGCCATGGTCTCATAGTCGTTTTTCTGGTAATAGCCGCCCAGAGTGCACGTAAGCTTCTCAAGGAAGGTGTGTTCCACATTCAGGGTAACCCTATGGGCCTCGAAGTAGTAGGAGGCTCCCTTTGTAACATCGTTCAGGTTCTTCCTGTAACCCAGAAAGAGCCTGCTGATGTCCGATTCCCCTGTCACCGCCAGGCGGTAAATAAAACCGTCATAGTCCTCGACCCCGGTCTTGCCTGATTCAAATTGCCGGTCGTGATAGCCGCCCCCGATCTCGCACTTAAGAAAATCGCTCAGTTCCCGCCTGAATATGAGCTTGGTCTGGCTGGAGTCATAATCCGGATTGACGGAATATCGCCTGCCCCAGTACTGCTCTTCCACTTCGAGGGAATTTCGATCATCAAAATGATACTGGAGTGTGAAGTAGCCCCGGTGCTCGAAAGAGTCATCGGAATCCTCGTAATTAAAGTCCTCATACTGGTATCCGAGGATGGCGGTAAATTTTTCCGCAAAATCGTAGGTCAGAAAAGGGCTTGCCTGGTTAATTGTATATTCTTCCCTGCGGTCGTCATACTCCAATATGTGATATGCACCCGGCTCCATGGTTTTCGTAAGCCTATCGGAGAGACTTAATTTTAGCCGCTCAAAGAGTGTGGTTCCCACCACAAAATTCAACTCGTGTCCGACGTAATCATCCTCAGAGGCATCAACCCCGTGGCTGTCGTCGCTGTAATAGTTATAGGTGGGGGAATAGGCAAAGAGCAGAGAGCTCCGATCCGTCCAGGCCCTAACAGTGATGCCGGGTTTGATGGTGGTGGTGTAAACCCCTATTTCATCTGTTTCGTGCCTGTAAAAGTTGTCGCTGTATTCCTCTTGTGTATCGAGTGAGAGCGTAATATCACTCTCAGCACCAGCAAAAGAAACAGGGAAAATAAGGAACAACAGCAAAAAAGTGAGACCGAACCGAAATGATTTGAATGAGTTCCTTAGATTCTTAACCATAGCACACCTCCTTGTGTCTGTCATGAGCAATCCTAACATTTCGTAATACGAAATAGAACCTTGGGGGGCCGTAAGGGCGGGCTTTACCTGCCCGCCAGTGCCCATAAGCGCTAAGTTGTTTTGTAAACGTTCACAGGTTGCATTTATGCCGTACGGAATTGTTTTGAAAGATGAACGTCGAACATATTAAAAGATGAACGTCCAACCCTGGCCCAGACCGGGATTTGTCAGCTTGTAGCCTGTAGTAAGCATAAGCGCCAGGGCAGGCATCGAACATTGAACGTCGAACGTCGA
>DAOVEU010000120.1:0-6208 GCA_030668805.1 Desulfobacterales bacterium | reverse complement strand
CTTTTTCAGACGACTCTACTCTGCGTTGTTTGCTTCTAACCACGGTACTATCAGGATCATATTTTTCCTCGCTGAAATCGATTTGATCAAAATCGATCTCAGCACTCACACGGACAATGGCTTTGCCTTTGCCTACAATACCCTCCATCATAGTCTGGACACGTCCTGCAATTTTTCCCTCAACCTGACGTTGATAATCGAGCTTGTTGCTGCTAAAAAGGGCTGTCTGATCCTCCTGGTCAGGCCCTTTGAACAACACCCTGCCGGTCGTATCGACGACCGTAACCTGATGTGGTACCAGTCCTTCAACGGCACTTGCTACAATATGGACGATTCCTGCCACTTTGTCCGGAGACAAACTTGATCTTAGTTTCAACAAGACCGAAGCTGACGGAGGCTTGGTATCTTCAACAAATAAGGAATCCTTCGGCATCACAATAAGAACCCTTGCGTGTTCCACCTCCCGAAATTCACCTATAGTCCGGCACAATTCCCCCTGAAGGGCCCTTTGATAGTTGAGTCTCTGGACAAATTCGGTGGTACTGAAACTTGTCTGATCAAAGATTTCAAACCCGACATTGCCCCCACTCGGGAGTCTGTCACCGGCCAGGGCGAGTCGTGTCTCATAGACCTTTTCTGCGGGAACCATGATGAGCGAACCGCCGCCTTCAAGCTTATACGGAATACGCTGTTCCTTTAGTTTGGAGACTATATTGCCTGCATCTTCCTGGGAAAGGTTGCTGTACAGGACCTGATAATCAATCTGATTGGCCCAAAGAAACATAAATGCAAACCCCGCCACCACCAGTCCCAGCACAACAGTCATGGAGATTTTCTTTGAGACCGGCATGGCCTTGAACACGGCCATGAACTGTTCAATAATTTTCATAGTTATACCCAACACGGTCGCAAATTGAGGTTTATGAGAGAACGTCTTTCGTCTATCGGTTGCGTCATTTTTCAAAACCCTGGCCCAGACCGGGTTTTTCTCTCCGTGACATTGTCCAGCTTCCCTGGCCCAGACCGGGTTTTTCTCTGCGGGGCATTCTCCGGCTTCTGTCGCGCCAGGGCGGGCTGTCGCGCCAGGGCGGGCCGGGTTTTTCTCGTAGGGGCGGCTTTACGCCGCCTGTCATTCGGGCGGGATAAACCCGCCCCTACGATCTGTCGCGCCCCTGGCCCAGACCGGGATGTTGAAAGACTGCGGTCCCTCTTTTCCTGTCGCGCCAGGGCGGGCAGGGCGCTGTGGGAGGGGCTTTCAGCCCCGATTGTCGCGGCTAGAAAGCCGCTCCCACAACCGAGCACCGAAACGAGCTGCGCAACCGACAACCGATTAACGATTGGAATCAGAACTGCATCCGCATGACTTCCCTGTAAGCATCCATCACTTTGTTTCGAACCTGAAGCAGAAGACGAAAAGAAATATCGGCCTTTTGAAGGGCTATCATTGTCTCATGGATACCAGTTTCTCCTTTTAAGAGCTGTTCAACAGATTGATCGGCCCGTAACTGCATATCGCTCACCCGCTTTATTGCCTGTTTGATGACATCACCAAAGCCCTGAGAGTTGGTGCGCGTTTTCCTGTCTCCCTGATACAGGCCGGGCTGCATATTGCCTTGAATCCTTAAGTCAGCCATTTTTCTCTCCCGTCTGATTGAACAGTGGTCAGTGAACAGTGGTCAGTAGTCAGTAGTCAGTAGTCAGTAGTCAGTAGTCAATGAAAGTGTCTAAAGTGAGCTAAAGTGAACTAAAGTGCCTAAAGTTAAAGGAATAAAACCAATTTTAAAGAAAAGTTTCTTCAAGTCCCGCCCGACTTCGCCTGGACCTGCCCGCGAGTGCCAGGTTTTAGCAGCCGGGCGAAGTCCTGACGGGCGGGCCTCCACTTTAGCTCACTTTAGCTCACGGTAGGCACGTTAGCTCACTTTCAATACCGATCTTCCAATCTCAAGGGCCTTTAGGGCCATCGCTTTGGTTGCCCCAATGGCGGTCACATTTGCTTCGTAAGACCTTCTGGCAATCAGCATATCGGCCATTTCAGTCACGACATCCACATTGGGCATAGAAACATAGCCTGCCTTGTTTGCATGAGGATGGCCCGGGCTATACATTTGTTTGAAAGGAGCGGTGTCTTCTACAATTTCACCCACCCTGACTCTACGCAATGATTCAGATTGTAATCTCAAGATCGACTCAAAGTCTTCAGTTGGCACGGCCTCCATGACGACTAACTTCCTTCTGTACGGCCCCCCTGCCCGGGTGCGGGTTGTATGCACATTGGCTAGATTGGTGGAAACGATGTTCATTCGTAGCCTCTGCGCGCTTAAGCCTGTTGTGCTGATATGGAGTGCGGTCAAAAAATCCATGCTATCGTCCTCCTTCTGTTATAGCGTATTTTAACCCCGACAATTTCCTCAAGAGCACCTCCACGCTTGTCCGATACCGCAGATTGTTTTCCGCAAGCTTTGACATCTCTTTATCGATATTGATCGAGTCGCTGCTACTTGAGGATGGCTCCGGATAAGAGATCTTAGAACCAAAATGACATGGGTTGGTTCGAAACAGATCAACCGATGTTCCCTCCAGGGCATCCTTCAAGGCATCTCTAAAATCGATGTCTTTCGGACTGTAACCCGGCGTGTCCAAGTTAGCAATATTGCCGGTTATGAGCCCGTGTCGCTCTTTGGCTATGTCAAGAGACGTCTCAATGGCATGAAATGTTTTTCCAAATAATGACTTGATGGGCATGATGATTCCTCGTAACTACTCAGGTTGTCAGGTTCACGGTTCACGGTTCACCGTTGACAGGTTAATCTCTAAACTGTGAACCTCTGAACCCGTGAACGGTTACCTTTATTTTCATATGTAGCAATTAGCGTGCCTTTGTCATAATCCGCCTGATGTGGACATCTTTTCTCGGTATTCATTCAACTTATTTCTTAAAGTCCGCACACTGATACCAAGAATATCAGCAGCATGCGTCCTGTTTCCATTCGTCTGGTCAAGGGTATGCATGATCATCCTTTTTTCCATCTCCTTTAGAGAACCAACCGGTATGGATGATAACTCAGGCACCCCGGCCTCCGGGGCCGCTTTGGGCTTCTCCCCTATAAGAAGTGCATCTCTGTCGATCAGTTCCCCCCGACAAAGGAGCACGGCCCGCTCCATCATATTTTCCAGCTCTCTTACGTTCCCGGGCCAGTGCATGCACATGAGAGTCTGGGTTGCATCTTCTGTCAACCCCTTGACGTTGCGACCATCAATCTTGTTGTATTTCTTAATGAAATGATTAGCTAACAGCAGTATATCATCCTTTCTGTCCCGTAGAGACGGGAGTCTGATTGGGATGACGTTCAAGCGATAATACAGGTCCGCTCGAAACTTATCTGCCCGTATGGCCGCCTCAATATCCTGGTTAGTAGTTGAAATCACGCGAGTATCTATGGGAATAGGATGCCGACCACCCACTCTGTCAATCTCCGATTCCTGCAATACCCGAAGCAGCTTGGCTTGAAGCCGGGTATTCATTTCGCTTATTTCGTCCAGGAGTATGGTGCCACCCACGGCCAATTCAAACTTCCCGAGTTTTCTTGAGACTGCCCCGGTAAAAGATCCCTTTTCGTGTCCAAAGAGTTCGCTTTCTAAGAGACCTTCAGGAAGCGCTGCGCAATTTACGGCCACGAAAGTTTTGTTACGCCTAAAACTTTGGTTGTGAATGAAACGAGCAAAGAGTTCCTTTCCCGTACCGCTCTCCCCCTGAATCAACACAGATGCCTTGCTGTTGGCTACAGTCTTTGCCAGGTCCAACAGATCAAACATTTGAGAATTGCTGGTAGTAATGGAAGGTTCAACCGGATCTGAATCTGCCCCGGGGGATGAAAAAGTTGTCCTACTGTGAATCGCCTTTGCAGCCATAGACTTCATGGCTTTTGGTGCAAAAGGCTTCAAAACAAAATCGAAGGCGCCCAGTTTCATGGCCTCAACAGCAGATTCTACCGTCCCGTATCCTGAAATGACGACGACAGGAACGGCGATTTTTTCCTCATCAACCTTCTTTAATAGCTCCAAGCCATTCAACTCTGGCATCCTAAGATCAGAAATGACAAGGTCGTAATTATGGCCCTTGAGTTTTTCCAGGGCACTGACACCATTGCCAACGCCTGTGACCCTGTATCCCCAACCCTTCAAGACCTCGCACAAGGCGGCCCTTTCTTGATTAATATCTTCTACGACTAAGATATGACCTTTATGCACAGAAATCCTCAACCGTTCAATGACCTATAATAGTTTTTGAGACGCATATCTATCTCAATTTCATTGATCTTTGCCTCAGCCATCCTGCTCCAGAATGGGTCCTCAGAGGCAATAATCTGATTCAATATTCCCTCTGTTTTATCTCTCTCCCGAAGCCTTTGATAACATTGGGCAATCCTGAATCGGAGACCGTAGTCGTCCCGACCCTTGGGACTGACTTCTAGAGCCTTTTCAAAGGCAGACACAGCCTGTTCGTTGTCTCCAAGTTTAAGATACGTCTCGCCAAGCCGCCAATAGGCATCACAGATGCCCATAGCCGAATCAGTCTTGTTCTGATTCATCAACGCGATAGCCCTCTTCAGCAGCCTGGATGCCCTGTCATGATCCCTGAGGGAGCCTGATGCCTCGGCCATGGCCAAAAGTATGTCAATCTTGTAAGGTCCGTCAGGATCTTTCTGCATGGCCAAATTAAAAGCTGCTATCGCCTTTTCATACTCTTTTTGCCTCAGCATAATATCACCTATCAGGAAATATGCCTGATACGCCTGTGTCTCCTCAGGATATCTTTCAACAAAGGCTTCCATCGCCCGTTGAGCTTCTTCAAGCCTTTGCACCTTATAAAAGGATTCTCCGAGACCGAACAGCAGAGTCGCAGGTTGACGTTGATCTGTGTATGACTTTTTTGTCTCTTCAAACGCGGAAATTGCACGGTCGTACAGATGAAGCCTTCTGTACGCATCGCCGAGTATCATGAAGAGATTCGGCATATCTTCAACGCCCAGCTCGGTCTTGATCTTTTCGTAGTAACCTACGATTTTTCCGTAATTTCCTGCTTGCTGTTCCTTCTCAAAAATGGTTTCCACCAATGCTCGAAGAGCAGACTTGATCTGCTCCTTCAAAGCGGTATCAGGATATTTGGTCAGGATATCCCTGAGGGTATCGATACTCTCTTCATAGTCCTTGTCCTTCTGCTGTTCGAGAGCAAGCCTCAGCCCGGCAAGTTGAGACAGAGGGCTGTCTCCATGGGTCTCAATGATCTCTTTGTAGGTCTCACATGCAGGCTTGTTGTACGTTATTTCTTCGATAACTCCCGGGGAAAGCAGCTCTTGAAGTTCAACCTTTTCTATATCAGCAGAAAGACGAAGCATGCTGATCAGGCCCCCTTGGCTATCAGGGTATTTCCTTAACACCATATTGTACAATTTCAATGCCTTGCTTTTCATACCCTGCTCACGGTAGGTGTCGGCAATCCTTGCCAGGATCAAATGATTTGACTCTATATCAGGATAGTAGTTCAAAACCTTGCACAAGGCGTCCCTTGCTTTTTCTAATCTTCCAAGTTCATAGTAGTTATAGCCAGAATACAGAAGAATATCCGGATTCTCATACACCTTGTTTGGCTCTGCGGTCATGATTTCATCAAGCATCCCAAGGGAGCGCTTAAAGCTATTCATCTCAAAGAGTGCCTTCGCCCTTTCGATCTTTGCCGAGCTGGCGAACGGCGTTTCGGGGTAGAGCCTCTCAACCTGCTGAAAGTTCTTAATGGCCTCTTGTGGTTTTTTGGTTAGGGCAAGGATTTTTCCTCGCTTAAACATAGCCTCAGGGGCCGCTGCATAGGCCTCATAGTTCTGACACACAAGGCTGTAATAGGCCAAAGCCTCATAATAATTCTTTACCTTAAGGTAGCAGTTCCCGATGGATACCATGGCATCAGGTACAAAAACAGAATCGGGAAATTTGCTCATCGCATCCTGGTGGTGTCTCATTACCTCCACAAAATGCTCTGAAATGTTCTCATTGAACATATGATCATAGCTTTTTGCCAGTAAAAAATAGGCCCGTTCTAAATGGGGGCTCTTAGAATAAGCTCTAATAACTTCACTAAGAATCAGGATCGCCTCCTCCCACCTGCCCACCTGAAAATACCCCGCAGCCTCCAGGAAAAGATCTGTGTCTGGTG
>DAOVEU010000184.1:0-5091 GCA_030668805.1 Desulfobacterales bacterium | reverse complement strand
CCTTCAATGGATCAGCTGTCCCAGTCGTCTCCACCTGATACCTGTATTTTCCTTGTCCCATGACCAATACATAATAAAGGCTTTTCCTTTGACGGCAGGCAGGTTCACGAACCCCCAAAATCGGCTGTCGTAGCTGTGGTCGCGGTTGTCTCCCATGACAAAGAGGGAGTTGGCTGGAACGGTGACAGGACCGAAGTTATCGCGCGGTCGAGCCTCGCCCCGGATAGAGTGAGGATCCAGATGGGTGCCATAGGGATCGTCCATGGGCTTGTCATTAATGTAAACCTTTTTGTTACGGATTTGGACCGTATCGCCCGCTACGGCAATGACCCGTTTTATGAAATCTTTTTTGGGGTCTTCAGGGAATTCAAATACCACGATATCCCCTCGTTTGGGGTCCTTGACCGGGATAAGGGTGATGTCTGAGAATGGAAGCTTCACACCGTATATAAACTTATTTACCAGGATATGATCCCCGACCAGAAGGGTTGGCTTCATGGAACCAGAGGGGATTTTGAAAGCCTGCACGACAAAGGTGCGGATAAAGAGGGCGAGGATAACAGCGATGAGGATCGCCTCGCCATATTCCCGAAAGATGTTCTTTTTGGGCTGAATAGGGCCTTCATTTGATCTCTCTTCTTTCAATGTTAGGGATTTCCTTTCATTATGTTAAGATTTCTCACATTTGTTCGAAATGACAATACAGGCATGTGAACGGTTACAACACAACAGACCGCGCAAACACAACAAACTCAACAAACACACTTAGACCGAGGGAAGTAACTGCTGGGGTTCACCCAGGGTAAACTTTCCTTTCTGTATCCATTTCTTCAGGGTTTCTGCAATCTCCCTTGCACGAACCAGACTCGAAAGAGGCACAGTCGGCACGTCTTGGCCCTTGAATCGGATGGTGCCACTTTTAAGCTTGCCGTAACTGACCCTGCCATAACTTTTTGATATGCCACGTGGATAGTCGTTTCCGTAGTCTACGATCTGGGTAAAGATCTCATCATCCGAAATGCCCGTAAATTCTGCAATCTCTTCGTTCAAAATCGGGATGGGCACACCCAGGCCGACTGCCAATGAGCAGCCATACCCTTGCATGCTCACTCCCACAAGCCACCTTGGGCTCATCTTTTTCAGGTCTCCCATTACGCACAGGGTACCGGCTGGGGTAAGGGGAATCCCCTTCTTAGTTCTCCTCACCTTAGGTTTGTGCTGGGTGCCGTGCCAGGCGACAAACCCCTGGCCACCCCCAAGGAAGATCCTTGTGCCTATACCGATGGTCATGTAATATGGATCGTTCATCAGCGGGTTCAGCTGTCCGGCAGAGCAATAGTTTGCGTTTCCTGCATTCGGGCGAAGTGTACCCATATAGGTGTAAATGGTCTTGTTGCTCAGGTTTATTGCACAGTTATAGTTTTGATATGCATTTCTTGGATTACAAAGAGTCGCCTGTGGGAGTCTTCTTAGGGCAATGTTCTTTTCAATGTCTCGATTAGGATAACAATCGGTTCCATAGGCACTCGCCTTGAGGTGAACGGTATCGCCGGCAACAAGGTCTTGAATCACATGGCCACCACCATACTTAAATTCTCCGGGGTGGACTTTGTTCAGGGGGTCTTCCTCACACGGTTCGGTGGCCCCAATATAGCAATCTACGGCAGCCATGCCGGCATATGCCGGAACATTGTTGAGCCAGACCTTAGAAGCCTTAATCCCGGGAACGGAGTGGCCAAAATTTATAAAGGCCCCGGATGAACACATGGGCGCAAAGGTTCCGGTGGTAACGACGTCCACTTCGCGGGCCGTATCCACCGGGCCATTTTCTTTCAGGATGTCAATAATTTCTTCAGCCGTGACCACAACGACCTTGCCATCCCTGATCTTCTTGTTGATTTGCTGGTAAGTCTTTTGGACCTTATGGTGCTTCATTGCTGTCCCTCAGTTTGAAGTGCCTAAAGTGAACTAAAGTGAACTAAAGTGTCTAAAGTGCCTAAAGTGAGCTAAAGTGCCTATCCCGGACAAGCCGGAATTGAGGAATTGCGAATTGGGGAATTCAAGATCAAGCGTAATAGTTCAGCACCCACTGCTTTTTCTGTCATTTCGACCAAAGGGCCTGCCCTGCCCGCCCTGGCGCGGCAGAAGTTGGACCATGCCCAGGGGAGAAAAACCCGGTCTGGGCCAGGGGCGCGACAGCCGCCAAACAAGCGCTTCGTTTTTATGAGCCCGGACTGGGCCCAGAGAGAAATCTTTCAGTTTGGAACTGTACCCGCCTGCCAACGCCTGAGACAGCATTCAGCTTATGTGCCGGCATTTCTGGCAATGGCGGGCAGGTACTTTCCGAGCAAGATTTCTCCCTGGCCCAGACCGGGTTCTTATATAGCATCGGTTATTATTCTCATGTCGCGCCAGGGCGGGCACATTCGTTCGAAATGACAATAGGGGCTGAACTATTACGATCAAACAAATTTCCTTAAATTCGCAATCCCTGAATCCCTGAATTCCTAAATCCCTGAATCCCATAACTTTAGCTCACTTTAGTTCACTTAGGCACTTTACCTGTTTAAGCTTATCCGTCACATTGTGTTTTATCCAATTTGGGTCCCACCATTCTACTGGATTTACAAAGGTATGGCCAACTATCATCGCATAATGGAGATGATCGCCTCCAGCCAACCCTGTAGTCCCTGTAAAGCCGATTACATCGCCTTTAGAGACCACCTGACCTCTTGTAACCTTGATTTGGCTGAGATGTGCATACATGCTAAAAAGGCCGAAACCATGATCCAGGAGGACAGTCTTACCATAAATGCCCAGGTATTCGGCAAATGCAACGCGTCCATTGTTGGCAGCAGGCACTGGTGAGTGTGCAGTGGAGGCCAGATCTATTCCGAGATGGACTTGCTCATCTACAATTTTATCATTATACCTGTATTTGCGATGGTCGGCAAACCCAGCCTTTCGGGCAGAGCCTGGAAGCCTGAGAAACGGACCCTCCCAGTGCAGCTTGGCCTGGCTCTTCTTGCAGACATTTTTGACAGTCGTGTTATTGGCCTTGCGCAGGTCCCGGTTTACTTCTATGAATTTGTCAAGGAGCGATGCAGAAGGCTTCGCTGTGTTCAAGGCATGCTCAAACTCAGGCATCTTCCGCCTGAGAAAGGCATCTGAGATAATGATATTGTCCTGCTTGAAGTACCTTGGATTGATATGATGGGCAAATCCGGTCTTCCAGGTATTGCCGGCAGGATCTGTCGCCCTCACATAGAGTCTTGATTCCGGTCCTTCATCGTAGGGTATGGCGAAAAAGGCTATGTACAGATTGGGATCGCTAAAGAATCCAGCATAGCCAGGGAAAAAACTGTCGCCTGCCTGGACACCGTTGACGGTACCGGGTTCAGAGACTCGGTAGACGGCTAATCCAGCGCCCCCTTGATTGAGATTGTGGGTGCGGGAAACGACGTCAATGGTCGGCGGCTGGGTATCGATCAGGATTTTGTGTTCCGCATAAGTCCGATTCCCAGTCCACCAGCCTCGATAAGAATAGTCCCACACAGCTGTCCTGAGAAGCGCGTCTCCATCGGAAAGACCGAGTGCATCCACGTTGATCTCAAGGGAAACGAGTTGGTTTTGTACCTCCCCCCCTCCAAAAAAGCCCCTGGAGGGAAATGCCTGGTCAAAGAGGACCCTTTCCTTTCCCTGTTGAAGAATCGCTATCCATACCCTCCGGAGCCCACTTTCTTGATCAGAGGCCCACCCTTTCAGGGTGTAAGATGTGCCTATGTCATGGATGGGACTTTCCAGTTGAAATACAGGCAGTTCCCCTTCAAGCCTCATAACGATCATCCGTACCAGCGGAATCGCCAGCCCGCACAAAAAAAGCGCAATTAGAACATATAGAAGCTTTGGGAGCTTAAACTTGTTAGCAGCCATAAATAGACGCCTCGAAAATTCAACAACTTATTCTTGAACTTGTGGATTTTTTGTAGCAACCTACTTTATGCGATTCACAGGGAGTGATGGAGTGTACTCCAATTGGAGCGAAGCCCCTGAGTTCGTATTCCATTGTTCCAATTGGGGGAAGGCCCTAACTTCAGTACTGCCATGTCAAATTGAACCGAACCTTAGCAGTTCGTCATTAAAGAATCAAGGTTGTTTTCTTGCTGATTCTTGACATTTGCGGGGACGTAAGTTAGGCTTTTGTTTGAAAGGGTTCCGGGACGCTTTGAATGAACTTCAAATCCCTTTCATATTCAAGACCTCGTAACCGTTCACGGGTTCAGCGTTCAGAAGTCAGAAGTCAGAGATCAGAAGTCAGACCTCCGACCTCTGATCTCTGACCTCTATTCTTTTAACTGAACCTGTGAACGCCTACAGAGCATGTTATAGAAAAGGTGATTTCCACTTCTGGAGCAGCTGAAGGCAATACGCAAGGTCCTGTTATCAACCGAAGCTTAGGGGCTTTGGGCCAACTGGAGCGCCAAGGCGGGCCGTTTTGCCGTTTAGACAGCACGGCCGGGGATAAACCCCGGCCCTACGTTGGGTCGGGCTTTATGCCCGACCGGGGCCAAACAGGCACAACGGCCAAACGGGCCAAACAGGCACTTTAGCTCACTTTCATCATCGGTAAAGGGTTACAGATGTCAAAGGTGAAGACAGCCCTGTATTGTTTGATAGGCCTAATGGTTGCCGGCATTGGGTTTATGAGTTATCATCGTTTCAGGGAGGAGCCCAGGGGCTTGCTTTCGATCCTGCCCAAAACTAGAGATGTCAGCCTTAATCATATTCACCACGTCGCTACTCGAGACGGAGTCAGGGAATGGACACTTGATGCTGAGTCAGCACAATATCAAAAGGCAGATAATAAGACCGTATTCAAAGATATTGTTGCCACTTTTTTTCTCAAGCATGGTAAGAGTATACATCTCAACAGTCGTGACGGGGTTCTTTTGACAAACACCAAGGATATGGAAGTTTGGGGGGATGTGGTCGTACGAAATGGTCAATACGAGTTGAATACTGACAAGCTACGTTACGAACACAAGACCCAGACCATTTCCACAGAGACACCTATTGTAATCAAAGGAGATT
>DAOVEU010000044.1:0-8986 GCA_030668805.1 Desulfobacterales bacterium | reverse complement strand
GGAGATCTTATGCCCAACAGACTCTTGGCAGGTAAACAGACAAGAAGGAGCTTTGGAAAGATTCCGAGGATTATCGCATTTCCCGATTTGGTCGAGATGCAAAAGGAGTCCTATGCCCGGTTTTTGCAAAGGGATGTTCCGCCGGAAAAGAGAAAAAATGAAGGCATTCAGGGTGCCTTCAAGAGTGTTTTTCCCATAAAGGATTTTACCGGTACTGCCTCCTTAGGGTTTGTTTCTTATAGCTTTGGAGAGGTCAACCATGATGAGTACGAATGTGTCGACAAAGGGATGACCTATGAGATCCCGATGCGTATCACGGTTCGGCTTGTGGTCTATGAGACAGACAAAGAGACCGAAGTCCAGAATATTCGGGATATTAAGGAACAGGAGATCTATTTTGGCACCATCCCGCTCATGACCAGAAGGGGTACATTCATCATCAACGGGACTGAGCGGGTCGTCGTAAGTCAGCTTCAGAGGTCACCTGGGGTGTTCTTTGACCATGACAAGGGCAAGACGCATTCGAGTGGCAAAGTGCTTTATACGGCCAGGGTTATCCCGATACGGGGATCCTGGATCGATTTGGAAATCGATCATAAGGATGTCGTTTATGTTCGCATCGACCGCCGGCGCAAATTCCCAGCCACTTTGCTTCTGAAGGCCTTTGGGTATTTAGGAGAGGAAATTTTGTCCCATTTCTACCGCACGGAACGGATCGAGGTAGCGGACAATCGTCTATACAAAAAGGTTGACAAGGACCTCCTGGTGGGGCAGCGCGTGTCAAAATCGGTAAGACACCCACAGACCGGTGAGATAATCATCAAGAAGGGGCACCGTTTTTCGAAAAAGACTCCCAAACAGCTTTTGGACGCACAAGTTGAACGTATACCTATTGAGTTTGAAGATATCGAAAACAAGATTCTGGCTCACACGTTGATAGACCCAAAGAGTGGAGAGGTACTCGCCAGTTATAATGAGGTGATTGATGAAAAGGTTTTTGAGAAGATTTTGGCTGCCCAGGTATCTACTTTTGACATACTCTACATAGATAACGTCACGACCAGTGATTCCATCAGCAAGACCCTGCTCCTTGACAAGGTGGAAACTGAGGATGATGCACTGCTGGAAATTTATCGAAGACTCCGACCAAGTAACCCTCCCACCATAGAGGTGGCCCAGCAACTTTGTCATCAGCTCTTTTTTGACCCGTCTCATTATGACCTTTCGCCAGTAGGACGTTTAAGAACTAATTTTCGGTTGGGGTTGCGCCAGGACGAGGTGCCCCTTGATGTGCGTACGCTCCGAAAAGAGGATGTTCTGCTCACTACCAAGATCCTGGTCGATTTAAAAGACAGCCAGGGCCCGGGTGATGATATCGATCATCTGGGTAACCGGCGGGTGCGGGCCGTGGGGGAACTTTTGGAAAACCAGTACCGTATAGGGCTGGTGAGGATGGAACGTGCCATCAAGGAACGGATGAGCCTTCAGGAGGTTGAGGCATTGATGCCCCATGACTTGATCAATTCCAAGCCGGTTTCAGCAGTCCTCAAAGAGTTCTTTGGCACCAGCCAGCTTTCCCAGTTTATGGACCAGACGAATCCGCTTTCCGAAATTACCCATAAACGGCGCTTGAGCGCCTTGGGGCCTGGGGGACTGACGCGGGAACGTGCAGGCTTTGAGGTCCGGGACGTTCATCCCACACACTACGGACGTATCTGTCCCATTGAGACCCCGGAGGGGCCTAACATTGGCTTAATTGTCTCGCTTAGCACCTATGCCCGCGTGAACCAGTTTGGCTTTATTGAGACGCCTTACCGAGTGGTTGAGAACGGCCAGGTCACAGACAGGGTCAAATCTTTGAATGCCCTGGACGAAGAGAAACATCCCATTGCCCAAGCCAACGCAGCCCTGGACCAAGAAGGCCGCTTTGTGAACCCATCGGTCTCAGCGCGCGTTGCTGGTGAATTCTTGATGGCCAAACGTGAAGAAATTGAATTCATGGACGTCTCCCCTCATCAGTTGGTGAGTGTTGCGGCATCACTGATTCCCTTTCTGGAAAATGACGACGCAAACAGGGCTCTCATGGGCTCCAACATGCAGCGCCAGGCCGTACCCCTCCTTGTAAACAGCGCTCCACTCGTTGCTACAGGCGTGGAAGACGTGGTGGCCAGAGATTCAGGGGTTACCGTTATAGCTGAGTGTGACGGTGAAGTGGTGGATGTGGATGCAAAGCGCATCGTGGTCAAGCACACAGGAAACGGTGATGGCTCTGGCCTCCGCCCTGAGGGGAGGCAGGTAACCATCTATAATCTGACAAAGTTCTCTCGTTCCAACCAGAATACCTGTTTTAATCATAGGCCTGTTGTCAAAAAGGGCGACCGTGTCAAGAGAGGGGATGTGATCGCAGACGGCCCAGCTACAAGAATGGGAGAGCTTGCGCTGGGCAAGGATGTGATGGTCGCCTTTATGCCATGGGGAGGGTATAACTTTGAGGATTCTATTCTGGTGAGTGAGCGTCTGGTACGAGACGGGGTTTTCACATCGATTCATATTGAACAATTTGATACAGTGGCTCGTGATACCAAACTGGGTAAAGAGGAGATTACCCGCGACATACCGAACGTAGGAGAGGAGGCATTAAAGAACCTGGACGAAAGCGGTATTATTCGGCTTGGGGCTGAAGTCAAGCCCGGAGACGTCCTGGTGGGAAAGATTACCCCTAAAGGTGAGGCCCAGCTATCGCCGGAGGAAAAGCTGCTCAGGGCCATTTTTGGAGAGAAAGCAGGCGACGTGAAAGACACCTCTCTTCGGGTCCCACCTGGTGTAAACGGTGTTGTGATTGATGCCAAGGTCTTTTCCAGGAAGGGTGTGGAAAAGACTGCCCGAGCGCTGAGCATTGAAAAAATTGAGATTGAGGCCCTGGAGAGGAATCGAGATGATGAGCTTGCCATCATTGAGGAGGTTACCAGGGAAAGCTTAACTCCGCTCTTGGTGGGCAGAACTTGCGTGGCCCCTTTTAAGAAAGGAAAGATTCAACTTATCAAGAAGGGCGACCGTATTTCGGCTGAGGTACTCTCGAAGATTCCCTTATCTCAAATGGCCGGCCTGGAGCTGAAGAATGCCACGGTGGCTGCTCAGATGAGTGAAATACTCGAACGATATCGGCAGCAGTGCGATCAGGTTCGTAAACGTTTTGAGGATCAGGCGAGTCGATACGAAAGGGGCGATGAACTTCCACCCGGGATCATCAAGATGGTCAAGGTGTATGTGGCCATGAAACGAAGGCTTTCGGTGGGCGACAAGATGGCAGGGCGACATGGGAACAAAGGGGTGGTTTCATGCATCCTGCCTCAGGAGAATATGCCCTATTTTGAAGATGGTACACCGCTAGATATCGTACTGAACCCCCTGGGCGTGCCATCCCGTATGAATGTTGGACAAATCCTGGAAACCCATCTGGGTTGGGCAGCGAAAGGACTGGGGGACCAAATCAATGAACTGATCCGTTCCGAGAATCACAAGGCCTTAAGGGAGAAACTAAGATCGGTTTTCCCTTCGACCGGGCCGGGGGAACAAATCGAGGAATTGAACGACCAGGAGTTGAGAGATTTTGCCAAGCGTTTCAGGGAGGGGGCCTATATGGTTACGCCTGTCTTTGACGGAGCCAAGGAGACCGAGATCAAGGATTTACTGGCTGAGGCTAACTATCCCGTAACGGGCCAGGCCACACTCTACGACGGGCGTACCGGAGACCCCTTTGCCACCAAAGTTACGGTTGGTATCATGTACGTGCTGAAGCTTCACCATCTGGTGGACGATAAGATCCACGCCCGCTCCATTGGGCCTTATTCCCTGGTAACCCAACAGCCTCTGGGAGGAAAGGCCCAGTTTGGCGGGCAGCGACTCGGGGAAATGGAAGTCTGGGCCACGGAGGCCTATGGTGCAGCCTATGCCCTCCAGGAGTTCTTGACGGTCAAGTCAGATGACATGGCTGGCAGGACTCGCATGTACGAAAAAATCGTCAAGGGGGAGAATGTGCTTGAGGCCGGGCTTCCCGAATCGTTCAATGTGCTGGTTAAGGAATTACAGGGTTTGGGTTTAGATATCGAACTTATGGAAAAGAAAAAGGAGAAGTGAGTTTATTGAGTTTTGAATTTTGAGTTCATAGGGTCTTAACCCAACAAACACAACAAACCCAAGAAACACAACAAACACAACAAACCCAAAGGAGAACGCCTTGGAAGACTTATACAGCTTCTTTGCCAGACCCAAGGACCCGCTGAGCTACACGGCGGTTCGCATCTCGCTGGCATCGTCTGAAAAGATCAGAGAGTGGTCCTACGGGGAGATTAAAAAGCCTGAAACGATAAACTACCGAACCTTTAAGCCGGAGCGGGACGGGCTTTTTTGTGCGAAGATTTTCGGCCCCACCAAGGATTATGAATGCAACTGCGGCAAATACAAAAGGATGAAACACAGGGGTGTGGTTTGTGAGAAGTGCGGGGTCGAGGTTATTCAGTCCAAAGTTCGCCGAGAGCGGATGGGCCACATTAGTCTGGCCACACCGGTAGCCCATATATGGTTTTTGAGAAGCCTGCCCGGCAAGATCGGGAACTTACTGGATCTAACCCTGAAGGAGCTTGAAAAGGTCCTCTACTTTGATGCTTATATTGTCATAGATCCTAAGGAGACTGGTCTTGCCCCGCGCCAGCTTCTTCCCGAGGACGCATACCGGGAGGCATTAGAAAAATACGGTCATACGTTTGAGGTTGGCATCGGGGCTGAAGCCATCAAGGTTTTTCTCGAAAGGCTCGATTTGGATGAGGAATACAAGAGGCTGCGGGCTGAGATCCTGAGTACGGGTTCAGAGACAAAGCGCAAAAAACTATCCAAGCAGCTCAAGATCGTTGAGGCGTTCCGGAATTCCGGGAATCGGCCCGAGTGGATGATTATGGACGTGATTCCTGTGCTGCCCCCTGACGTGCGACCGCTGGTTCCCCTGGAAGGGGGTCGATTTGCCACCTCTGATCTGAATGACCTCTACCGGAGGGTGATCAATCGGAACAACCGCTTGAAGCGGCTTAAGGACTTGCGCGCACCTGACATCATCATACGGAATGAAAAGAGGATGCTGCAAGAGGCCGTGGACGTGCTATTTGACAATGGCCGATATGGCAGGGTCGTTACAGGGCCAAACCGTCGTCCCCTTAAGTCTTTGAGTGATGCGTTGAGGGGGAAGCAGGGCCGTTTTCGCCAAAACCTGTTGGGCAAGCGGGTTGATTATTCAGGGCGGACCGTTATTGTCATAGGGCCGGAATTGCGTCTCCATCAATGTGGCCTACCCAAGAAGATGGCTCTGGAACTTTTCAAGCCCTTTGTCTTTTACAGGCTCGAAGAAAAGGGGTTGGTCACCACGGTCAAGGGTGCCAAAAAACTTGTCGAACGGGAAACCCCGGAAGTATGGGATACCCTGGACGAGGTAGTGAAGGAATATCCGGTAATCCTGAACCGGGCTCCAACATTGCACCGGCTGGGGATGCAGGCATTTGAACCGATCCTGATTGAAGGCAAGGCAATCCAGCTTCACCCCCTGGTCTGCACCGCTTTTAACGCTGATTTTGATGGGGACCAAATGGCGGTTCATATCCCTCTTTCCATAGAATCCCAAATTGAGGCACGGGTACTTATGTTGTCCTCCAACAACATCCTGTCACCGGCCAATGGTGATCCTATCATTGTGCCTACTCAGGATATTGTATTGGGGATCTATTACATGACCCGAGCGGTTCTTGGCTCAAGGGGAGAAGGCAAGGTTTTTGCCAATCCCGAAGAAGTGCGCTCTGCTTACGATGCGGACGAGGTAGACCTTCATGCCAGAATCGTAGTTCGCATTGATGGCCAGCGGGTGGAGACCACCGTGGGGCGTGTGATCCTTCGAGAAATCCTTCCTCATGAACCGGTTGTGCAGTTACGTCACATAATAGTCTCTTCGGAGAAGGAGGCCAGAGGAGCCCTTGCTGATCTGAAAGAGGGTGAGGATTTTGTCCAGATGGTACAAAGGATCTCAGAAAGCGGGGATCGTGCCCAGGATGGTGACATGGGATTTGTGCAGCGCGAGCGACTTGAAGAGGTATACGCGATAAATCCATCTGATACAGAGGCAATATTTGCCCTTGATGTTGGTGAGCTCAGTGATGTCATCAAGGCTAATGGGAGCTATCACATATTCAAAGGCATGGGAAAGAGAGTGGGACTTCCTTTTGAGCTTATCAACAAGGTGATGGACAAGAAGGCTCTGAGCCAGCTGATCAACTACTGCTATCGAACCCTGGGGGGTAAAGCCACAGTCATCCTTGCAGACCGGTTGAAGGACATCGGCTATCGATATGCTACTCGGGGAGGCATTTCCATATGCGTGGATGACATGGTCATTCCTCACGACAAATGGGACATCATCAAGAAGGCCGAACAACTGGTTGCCGAGATCAACGAGCAGTATATCGAAGGATTGATAACCCGCGGGGAGAAGTACAATAAGGTTGTTGACATTTGGGCAAAGGCGACCACTGATGTGGCCAACGAGATGATGGAAGAGATGAAGATTGTTCCCCTTGTGGACAAGGAAGGCCAGCCAGTGTTGGACGAAGAGGGCCAGCCGATCAAGGAAGAGAGCTTCAATGCTGTCTACATGATGGCCGATTCAGGATCAAGGGGCAGCAAGGACCAGATGCGACAGTTAGCAGGGATGCGAGGTCTGATGGCCAAACCCTCTGGTGAGATCATTGAGACCCCCATTACGGCCAACTTCCGGGAGGGGCTCACCGTGCTTCAGTACTTTAGCTCAACGCACGGTGCACGGAAAGGCCTGGCCGATACAGCTCTTAAGACAGCAAACTCAGGATACCTGACTCGTCGGCTGGTGGATGTTGCTCAAGATTGTGTGACCACTGAAGAGGATTGCGGAACGCTGACGGGGATTGAGGTGGAGCCTCTTGTAGAGGGAGGCGAAATTATCAAAAAGATTGGTGAACGAGTGCTCGGAAGGGTGGCCTTAGAGGATATTCGGGATCCTTACACGGATGAGGTGTTGGTCCGTGCCAATGAAGAGATTGACGAAAAGAAGGTCGCCAGGATCCACAATGCAGGTCTTACCAGGGTTAAGATTCGCTCCGTGCTGACATGTAAATCCGCAGATGGCGCATGTTGCAAGTGTTATGGCCGTGATCTGGCTTATGGCCAGCCCGTAGAGATTGGCACGCCAATCGGGATCCTGGCAGCGCAGTCTATTGGGGAACCCGGCACACAGCTCACTATGCGGACATTCCATATTGGCGGCACAGCCCGTGGCGCAGCAGAGGAGGCAGATTTCAGGGCTGTAAGTGCTGGTCGGGTTAAATACGTTGGCATAAATACGGTTGAGAATGCTCGTGGGGAGTTTGTGGTTATGAACCGTCAAGGGGGGGAGTTTGCCATTGTGGACGATCAGGACCGAGAGCGGGAGCGATATCCGGTCATCTATGGTGCCCACTTTGTGGCCAGAGACGGCCTCGAGGTCAAGGCTGGTGATCTGCTCGTCACGTGGGATCCCTACACGACCCCGATTCTTACCGAGGTAGGCGGTGTCCTGAAGTATGGGGATATCTTGCCAGGGACGACCATGCAGGAGAAGGTTGACCCTGTGACAGGCAAGGCGAGTCAAGTGATCGTTCAAACTAAAGACGCAGATGTTCGCCCAAGGATTTCCATAAAAGATGAGAAAGGTAAAACGGCCAAACTGCCCTCTGGGGGCGATGCGCGTTATTTCCTCCCGGTGGGAGCGATTCTGATGGTATCTGAAGGGGATACGGTCAATGCCGGGGATGTTATTGCCAAGCTTCCCCGGGAGACCACCAAGACCAAGGATATTACAGGTGGCCTTCCCCGTGTGGCCGAGCTGTTTGAGTGTCGAAAACCAAAAGAGGCTGCGATTCTAACCGAGATTGATGGGTACGTGAGTGTTTCCAAAGGAGCCAAGGGGAGGCAGAAGATCACCATAACGCCCCCTGATGTCGGTGAAAAAAAAGAATACCTGGTTCCGAGAGGCAAACACATTAGCGTGTTGGAGGGGGATTACCTCAAGGCGGGCGACGCCTTGATGGGGGGATCCGCCAACCCCCATGACATTTTGAATATCCAGGGGGACCTTCGCCTGGCCCGATATCTGGTAGACGAAGTCCAAGAGGTCTATCGTCTACAGGGTGTTCGAATCAATGATAAGCATATCGAGGTGATCGTGCGCCAGATGTTAAGGCGGGTAAAGATAGCTGATCCGGGGGATACAGACTTTATTCTGGAAGAACATGTCGATAAGATGCGTTTTGAAGAGATCAACCGGGAGGTGGTAGCCAGGGGTGGCAAGCCTGCGGTCGCTAACCCCCTGCTTTTGGGAATTACTAAGGCGTCGCTCAGCACTGAGAGCTTTATCTCTGCAGCATCATTTCAAGAAACTACGAAGGTGCTCACGGAAGCAAGCATTGCGGGCAAGGTTGACCACTTGAAGGGCCTGAAAGAGAATGTGATCATGGGGCGTATCATGCCAGCCGGTACAGGAATGACCCAATATAGAGGGGCCAGTGTTGTGTTGGAATCTGAGGAGACGGTTGAGGAATCGGAGGGCGTGGACGACTTAGAAGTAGGTCAGGCGGATGAGGTGGCCCGGGCGTGAGAAAAGAGGAGAAAAGTAGTTGACATTGGAAAATACAGATGCTAAAAATAAAAATTTTTTGCGCCCGGGTTCCAGGGCGCGGCGGGCCGTTAGTAGTTCAACGAACCTAATAAATCCAACAAACACTATTACGGGGTAAATCTTATGCCGACCATCAATCAGTTGGTAAAGAAGGGCCGGGAGCGTGTGAGGAAAAAGGCTCACACGCCGGCTCTTCAACAATGTCCTCAGAAACGGGGTGTGTGTACGCGAGTATATACGGCCACGCCTAAGAAACCGAAT
>DAOVEU010000250.1:0-4075 GCA_030668805.1 Desulfobacterales bacterium | reverse complement strand
AATGGCCCCGTGCATGTGGGCATCTCCCACCTCCGGTGAGAATACGTTTAGAAGGCCATATTCCTTCTTGATGCTCTCTGCTAAAGTGAGGTTGGTCGCCTCGGGGCCGTGGGGAACATTGGCGTTCTCCTTGTTTGGATGCAGGATCATCTGCTCCACGTCATAGAGGGGCACTCCTAAACGGGTGTGCATCTTGCGGGCCTCTTCCAGCCCCCGCTCTATAAGCTTGGCGTCTACCAGCTCCCTGATCAGCGGCGAGGTGACCATGGAGATGCCGGAGGCCAGGATAATCTTCTCCACTTCCAGGCTGATTTCCTCGGCCGTGTCCCGGTCAACAAGGGCTTCTCGGACCATGGCATCGACAATCTTTTGGCGGTCCCAGCCGTCAAAGGCCTCATCAGACGTGCGGACAAAAAGGGCTATGTCCGTGGTTTCGTGTGCCCGGTCTTCGGTCCCTGCTGGACTGGGGGACGTTTGGTGATCAACTTGAGCAAATTCCAATAGATTACCCATCTCATTTGCCTCCCAAAGGTTTGGTCATTAGTCATTAGTCACTGGTCATTAGTCACTGGTCATCGATCGTTTTCCTGGAGACTTACCAATGAGCATTGACGGCCTCCAACCTGCATATTGTAGACGAAGGCACCATAAAACACAAGATATTGTGCCTGTCAAGAAAAAAATGAGGTCGTTGCACAGTCGGGCAGGAGTAAGTGGTCCATAGTCCTTGGTTAAGTTATTGAACATAAGAGAGTTTAGACGATTCAGACAAGGGGGCTGTCATTACAAATGGGCTTGCAGTAGATGGGCAGTGACAAATGGCCAGTGACCGGTGAGGCGTCAAAGGAGCAACAAATGGTAAGACCGTACGCCCCTACAAGAAGAGGCGCTTGAGTCGAGATTTAAATGGAGGGGTTATAACCCCTTTTTCGGTGATAATGGCAGACACATATCGGTGGGGGGTCACGTCAAAGGCGGGGTTTCCTGCAACCACCCCCTGGGGGGCAATGCGCCTCCCCTGAAAATGGGTGACTTCTGTTTGGTCTCGCTGCTCAATGGGGATGTCTTGTCCCTCTTTGACGGACAGGTCAATCGTCGAGACCGGCGCTGCTACATAGAAGGGGACACTGTGGGTCCTGGCCAGGACCGCGACCATGTAAGTGCCGATCTTGTTCACCACATCGCCGTTGGCTGCGATGCGGTCGGCCCCCACAATGACCGCGTCGACTTTCCCGTGCTGCATAAAGTATCCGGCTGAATTGTCGGTGATCACGGTTACTGGGATACCGGACTTCTTCAGTTCCCAGGCCGTGAGCCGGGCACCTTGCAGGAACGGTCGGGTCTCATCAGCAAAGACTTCAATCCGTTTTCCTGCTTCCACGGCCGCACGGACAACGCCCAGTGCCGTGCCGTAACCGCCTGTAGCCAAAGCGCCCGCATTACAGTGGGTCAAGACACGGCTTCCGTCCTTGAGCAACCGCTGGCCGTGGCGTCCCATAGTCCGGTTGATGGCTATATCTTCTTCCAGGATTTTCCGGGCTTCTTCGACAAGGCGAGATTTTACCTCTTTCACGCCCCTATGGCTGGTCTGATCTGCCACCTGTTTCATCCGTTCAACGGCCCACGCAAGGTTTACAGCCGTTGGGCGTGCTGTAACCATGTCACGGCATATGGCATCCAGCTTTGCTCTAAACTGATCTAAGTTGCTGGTACGGATTTTCAGGGCCCCCACGGCCACGCCCATGGCCGCTGCCACGCCGATGGCCGGGGCACCACGAATGATAAGCCCTTTGATGGCACGGATGACCGAGCGATAGTCCTTGCAGACGACGTACCTTTCCCGCATAGGCAGTTTTCGCTGATCGATCATGACCACCTGGTTGTCTTTCCAAGCGATGGTTTGTACCATGTCTCTCGCCCGCTCCCTCCGGTTGCTTGAGCACACAGAGATCGCAGAGATGATTTTTGAGTTTGGCCTGATTTTTTGAGAGGGAAAAATCAGGCCAAACTATCAGCCCCTGTCGGGGCATTCAACATGATGCCGATATGCCAGGTGCAAAAGACAATCGCAGGACCTACGCGTAGCGTTGCAGCTTGAGCTGAATTGCCCTCTCAGCAATTCAGCTCAAAAACTCTGTGCCTCTGCGGGCTCTGTGAGAGATAAAAAGTGGTCGTTGACTATCCTTGTAACATTCCTTTCAGGATTTCATTCACCGTCTTGGGATTCGCATTGCCGCCGGTCGCCTTCATCACTTGGCCCACAAAGAATCCAAACACCTTGGTCTTGCCCCCCTTGTAAGCTGAAACCTCCTTCGGATGCTCAGTTAGCACCCGTTTGACTACTTCGGTAATAGCCTTGGCATCAGTAATCTGCACCAGGCCTTTTTCTCGGATGATCGTTTCCGGCGCCTTGCCGCTGGATGCCACTTCATCAAACACGGTCTTGGCGATCTTGCCACTGATGACCCCGGAATCGATTAACCGCAGCAGTTCGGCGAGGCGTTCAGGAGAGACAGGAGACTCCTCAATGGTTCTGTTTTCTGCCTTCAATATGGCCAAAAGGCTTCCCATGATCCAGTTGCTTACGGTCTTTGGTTCTGGAAAAAGCTTTGCGCAGGCTTCGAAGTAATCTGCCAGGGCGCGAGAACTTGTCAGGACCCCAGCATCATAGGATGGCAGACCATAGTCTTGAATAAAGCGGGCCTTCTTGGCATCTGGGAGTTCAGGAAGGGTGCTGCGGATTTCCTCAACCCAGCCTTCGTCAATCACAAGGGGAAGCAGGTCCGGGTCCGGGAAATAACGGTAGTCGTGGGCCTCCTCCTTGCCACGCATAGAAACACTGACTCCCTTGGCCGGGTCCCAGAGCCGGGTCTCCTGCACCACCTTACCTCCGTCCTCAATTAGTGCTTCTTGCCTGCGGATCTCGTAAGCTAATGCATTTTCTACATGTTTAAAGGAGTTTATATTCTTGAGTTCGGTGCGGGTTCCGAAGGTATTCGTACCCGCGGGGCGCACAGAGACATTCGCGTCACATCTAAAACTTCCCTCTTCCATATTTCCATCACATATTTCCAAATACCGTAGAATGGCCCGGAGCTGTCGGAGATAGGCCCCGGCCTCTTCCGGGGTCCGCATGTCTGGTTCGCTAACAATCTCGATCAGAGGAACCCCTGTGCGGTTAAAATCGACCACACTTACCGGTCGATACGGATAATGAATGAGCTTTCCGGCATCCTCTTCCATATGGATCCGGGTGATGCCGATGCGGCTTCTCTTTCCGTTGACCTCGATGAAAACGTGTCCGTGTTCTGCAATGGGGAGTTCATACTGGGATATCTGGTACCCCTTGGGAAGATCAGGGTAAAAGTAATTCTTCCGGGCAAACCGGCTTTCACGGGCAATGGTGCAATTTGTAGCCAGGGCCATTCGAATGGTATAGTCCACCACCTTGCGGTTCAGGACCGGAAGCACCCCGGGCATCCCAAGGCAGACCGGGCAGGTGTGGGTGTTGGGCGGTGCGCCAAACTCGGTGGAGCAACCGCAAAAGATCTTGGTCTTGGTTAATAGCTGGGCATGGACCTCAAGGCCGATAATGGCTTCGTAGTTCATGTTACAAAGTCCTCATTGATCAGGTCAAATCATCTACGTAGCAAAATCGTGAACACGAGACAGGGCAAGTGCCTAAAGTGAGCTAAAGTTGAGGCCCGCCCTGCCCGCCCTGGCGCGACAGCTTTAGCATTGATGTCCGTCCCCATCATCCCGGTCTGGGCCAGGGGCGCTACGTGCTTAAATTAATCTACTGAGCCTATAGTGCCGGTCTGGGCAATCCTTTACCAGAGATCACCTTGAAAGGCAAACCACGCCGGCCTGATTTTCTTTTGACAAAGGAGATTCGGAGATACTATAACCTTCCAAAAATTCAGGTGAGGAGAATCGTGGATTACTTTTTGTGTGTGCTCGGAATGGTGATGATCGTGGAGGGCCTTCCTTATTTTGCCGCACCTTCCAAGATAAAGGCCTGGGTCCAAAAGCTTGTTGAACTCCCTGATTCAAGCCTCAGGCTCATAGGATTCCT
>DAOVEU010000391.1:0-2775 GCA_030668805.1 Desulfobacterales bacterium | reverse complement strand
TACGCGGGAGCAACAGCGATCACCCCGAACAAGAGGGAGGCGTCTTTGGCAGCCGGGATTGAAATCGTTGACGATGTGTCTCTTATCGCAGTAGGCCAGAAATTGCTTGAGGATATTCCAGTCCAAAAGGTGCTCATGACCTGTGGCAAGCAGGGTATGGTTCTCTTTGAGGATGGCAAAAAGTCTTTCCGGATCTCGGCTGAAGCCCGACAGGTCTTTGATGTCTCCGGGGCCGGTGACACGGTTCTGGCCGTTCTCGGTCTGGGGCTCGCCTCCGGTTCGCCAGAGGCGGATTTTCGACAGGCCGCAGTCCTTGCCAATGTTGCAGCAGGAATTGTGGTTGGAAAAGTGGGCACAGCAACGGTTTCACGGGAAGAGCTTCAGATGGCTCTTGAACCATCGCTTGCGGGGTTGGCAGCCAAACAAAAGACGCTGTCTGACTTGATTCCTATAGCAGAGCGCCTTCGGGCAGAAGGCAAGACCATTGTAATGACGAACGGATGTTTTGATCTGCTCCACATCGGTCATATCAAGCTCCTTTCGGCCTCCAAAAAGATGGGGGACGCACTTATTGTTGCCATTGACGATGACGAGTCTGTGAAGACCCTAAAAGGCGAAGAGCGACCAATTATTTGTGCCCGGGAGCGACTTCGAATCATCAGCGCCTTAGATTGTGTAGATTACGTCACGCTTTTTTCGACAAAGGAACTTGAGCATGTCATTGAGACCGTTCGACCCGATATTCTCACCAAGGGAAGCAATTATACGACTGAGACTGTCCTGGGACGAGAGATTGTGGAAAGGTCTGGCGGCCGCGTTGTCCTGATTCCAATTACAGAGGCGGTTTCTTCAACCCGGATCATCAACCAGATCAAAGGAAGTGCCCATGTGGATTCAGGAAACCCCCGAGGGGGTTATTTTCAAGGTCATTGTTCAACCCAGAGGATCGAAAAATGAAATCGTAGGTCTTCAGGGTGATGCGCTGAAGATAAGACTGACAGCCCCTCCGGTTGAAGGAGCTGCCAATAAGATGTGTATTGAGTTCTTGGCCAAATCCTTGAAAGTACGGAAATCGGATGTGAAAATCGTCCGGGGCCAGGGGAGCAGGGCCAAGAAGGTGCTGGTGCAGTCGGCAACCCGAAAGAAAATTGAGTCTCTGCTGAAAGGCAAACAAGGGTAACAAAAATCTTTCGACCTGTGCGGTTGGCATTTCGCCCATCCCCGGACATGTCAACACCACGTAGCGTGCCCCCCTCCCCGCCTGCCAACGCCTGGGTCGCACCGCCGCTACAATGCTGTCACATACGGCAACCTGCCCGCCATTGCCAGAGATGCCGGCATATAAGCTCAATGCTGTCTCAGGCGTTGGCAGGCGGGTGGCGGGCAGGTGCGGGGCACTTTATGTGGGGGACGGAGCCCCCACGCTACGGGGCCAACCGGTTTCAAAAAGGGGATTTCGCAACCAATCGCACAGGTGGAAATCTTTTAGCTTTGAGCTTTCAGCTTCGAACTCACCCCGTATATCTTTGCAATACCATCACAGCGTTGTGGCCGCCAAAACCAAAGGAATTGTTCATCACCACATTCAGGTTCGCCGGGGTCGGTTCAGTGATGATGTTCAGATCGATCTCGGGATCAGGTGTTTCATAGTTTATGCTAGGCGGGATTATCTGTTTTTCTATAGCCAGGGCGCAAGCTATAGCTTCGACACTTCCGGCAGCCCCGATAAGGTGCCCAATCATTGACTTGATGGAACTCACCGGCACCTTGTAATCCCCAAACACCTCACGAATCGCTGTAGCCTCAGACTTATCATTGAGCTTGGTTGAAGTGCCATGGGCATTGATATAATCAACGTCTCTCGGCTCCAGGCCCGCCATATTCAGGGAATCGACTATGGCCTTTTTCACCAGCCTGGCTCCCGGGTCTGGAGCCGTGATGTGATAGGCATCCGTATTGGTTGCATACCCTACAATCTCTGCGTAGATCTTTGCATTCCTTTTGAGGGCATGCTCGAGGCTTTCAAGAACCACCACCCCCGCCCCTTCACCAATGACAAAGCCGTTTCTGTCTTTGTCAAACGGCCTGCACGCACCCTTGGGATCTTCATTCCTGCGGGACAATGCCTTCATGTTGGCGAACGAACTTGCTGCAATTTCCGTAAGAATTGCCTCGCCCCCTCCGGTTACGATGACATCAAGGTCGCCCAGCGCAATATCCTTGCAAGCGTATATCAAGGCATATGAACCTGTGGCACAGGCATTGACCGGGCAGGGACTGGTCCCGGTCAGCTTATGGATAATGCTCACATAGGCATTGATGGCGTTTGGCATCATCATGGGGATAAGAAACGGGCTGACCTTTGACGGATTTTGGCTTTCAACCAATTTTTGCTTCTCTTTTTCAAGGGTCATCAAACCGCCGATCCCGGTGCCTATGATGGTTCCCACCCGATCATTATATTCGGCCAACTCAAGACCCGCGTCTTCGATGGCAAGGGAGGCCGCAGCAACCCCGTACCGGGTGAAGAGGTCCATTCTCTTGGCATCTTTGGGTTTAATCCCATAATCCTGAGGATCAAAGTCCCTTATCTCGGCACCTATCTTGGTCTTGAAATCAGATGTGTCAAATCTTGTCACAAGATCGACACCCGATTTGCCTTCCATCAGGGCATTCCAGAATTCATCTTTTCCACTTCCGATAGGGGTAACAGCACCCACCCCGGTGATCACAATTCGCTTAAGATCCATGATACGATCCTCCAAAAATTACTCT
>DAOVEU010000266.1:0-3904 GCA_030668805.1 Desulfobacterales bacterium | reverse complement strand
AATTTCTACAACTCGTCGTAATCATTTATCTTTCAGCGGCAGTTTTTGTGCCATTGATCTGGAATGATGGCCCGCCCTGGCGCGACAGAAGTCGGACAATGCCCCCGAAAAAGAAACCCGGTCTGGGCCAGGGAATAATGGAACAATGGAATATTGGGAATAAACGGCCGAAAAGAATCATTTCTAATTTGTCTTAACTCCTCTTAACCCAATATTCCACCATTCCACCATTCCATTATTCCAATTGGGGCGAAGCCCCTAAGTTCATTTAATATAGAATCGCAAAGCGATTTTATGACTTGACTCTTACGCTCTGACCGATCCTGACATTAAAATAGGTGCGGGCATCTGCCTGATTCAAAGAGATCTCAAGGAGATTCCGGCTTCCGAAGATGGCAACCGGAGAGCCGATCTTCACACTGTCATAAGACTTTGACACGCCTTGAATCCTGGATCTTCCCAGCCTGATCACAACTTCTTTTGATCTCACATCATCTTTAAACCTTTCAAAGGTTGCCTGACTGATATTTGTAACAAGGTTTCCGAAATGATCAATCGATATGACAGTGCCAACCAGTTCATCTCTGGCAGAGACAAAGGGTGCGGGAACGTCAAGTCTAGTGATATTGGAAAGTGGAATCTCTTGTCCGAGGCATAGCATATCAACGCCCTTTGACAGGTGGGCTGCTGCGGGGGCAAATATATCACGGCCGTGAAACGTGTCACTCACCGGCTTCAGAAAATATTTCTGGTTGGTTATCGCACAAATTTTCTCCACCCTTCCACTGTCGATGACCATGGTCAAGACGCCATTGTCGGGTGCTACAAAGAAATGGCCTTTGTGTTGGAGGCAAATGACCTTTCTCTTTCCGCCGACACCGGGATCGACCACAACCACGTGAATAGCACCTTTCGGAAAATACCTGAAGGAGGCGTTCACTGTTAGGGCTGCCTGTGTGATATCGTGTCTGGTAATGTTGTGGTTAATATCAACGAGATTAACTCCGGGGTTTATGGAGAGGATGACCCCCTTCATAACGCCAACGTACTCATCCTCAAGGCCAAAATCGGTGAGCAGAGTTATAACCGGGATGTTTTTCATATTAACAACCACCCCTAATTGATCGTGGCGATTCTCATCTCTCGCAGAGCCCGCAGAGACTCAGAGTTTTTGAGTCCCGCAAGGCGGGAAGAGAGGAAATCTGTTCAAATCCCGCCATGGCATGGCGGGACTATGGCGGGACGGGTTCACAGACCCAAATGCTTATATCCCTGATCAATGTCGTGCCCGAGATGAGAAATGCCACGAAAGTGGCTGAGAGTTTTGTCTGATTTTTCCTCACAAAAAATCAGACAAATTATTCATCTCTGAGACCTCTGTGTGCTCAAGCGATTCAGCCTGTTAAATAACAGGCTAATAATCGTGAATCGTTAATATGATGTCTGCCTGATGGGCTGACAAATCTACCCTCTTCCATGGAGCTATTTAACAGGCCAAGAGGAGCGAGCGAGAAAATTTTTTAGGCTTCTACCTGAAAAGCCCCTGTTGGATTGGCAAGCCAAAATGACGGTAGGTTTCTTCTGAGATCTTCCGGCCAGATGAGGTCCGAGTCAAGAATCCGATTTTCAACAAGTACGGCTCCACAACATCCACCAGGGTATCAGACTCTTCTTGCAAGGTGGCCGCAATGGCCTCGATGCCCACAGGCCCTCCCTTGTAAAAGTCGATAATGGCTTTCAAAAACTTTCTGTCCAGCACTGTCAGGCCCTTTTCATCCACCCCCTCAAGCTCTAAGGCCTCACAGACTGTGCCTTTGCGAATAATCCCGTCGCCTCTGACCTGGGCAAAGTCCCGCACCCGCTTCAAGAGCCGGTTCACGATCCGGGGGGTACCCCGAGAGCGGCGTGCAATCTCGTAGGCGCCATCTGTGTTCATTTCAACATTCAAAAGGACCGCCGAACGTTTGGCAATAAGAACCAGATCCTCCTCAGAGTAAAAATCGAGGCTCCTAAGTATGCCAAAACGTTCACGTAGGGGGGCTGAGAGCAACCCTGCACGGGTTGTGGCACCCACCAGGACAAACCGTGCCAGGCGGTATCGGTGACTTCTGGCATGAACGCCCTTATCAAAGATAAAATCGACTGCAAAATCTTCCATGGCCGGATAGAGAAACTCCTCAACCACTCTCGGAAGCCGGTGGATCTCATCAATAAAGAGTATGTCTCCTTCTTCCAGATGGGTCAGAATGCCTAAAAGATCGCCGCCCTTCTCCAGGGCCGGACCACTGGTCACTGTCATGTTAACACCCATTTCTTCAGCAATGATGTGGGCAAGGGTTGTCTTGCCCAGACCAGGCGGGGCATGAAACAGGATGTGATCGAGTGCCTCTTTCCGTTGGAGTGCGGCCTCAATGGCAATACTGAGGGCCTCCACCACCTCGGCCTGACCGATATATTCCTTTAAACTCTTAGGCCTGAGGCTTATGAATTCTGATGTTTCCTCGGCAGGATCAGCCTTCTTAGAAAGCACGGCAACGCTGCTCTCACCAGCTGCTTTGCCTTCTTGCGGATTCTCATTTCCCATTAGCTTGTGTCCATCCAGAAATGAATCTCACAACACTGGGCACTGGCGTCAGTTTCCAATTCAGAAATGAGCAATTTTTCGCAAGGTCAAGGACAATTCCGCAGGACAGCGGAATTGGACAGCCGTCAGGCTGCCCGCAAGGGCGAGGGGCATGGATGCCCCGAGTCAACTCAAGGGATTGCGCGGAGGCGTACGTCGGTACGTCGCACAAGCGATCCCGCAGATTGACGCCGAGATTGCGAAAAAGGGCCATTTCTGGATGGAAACTAGCTTACTTCGCCGCGATAGACCTCTTCAAAGAGTTCTTCTGCCGTAGTAATAGTGCTATTTCTTTTCAGGGCCGCAGCTATCAACGCCCTGGCTTCTTTCACCTTGTGGCCGAGTTGTTTTACCAGGACATTCTGTACCTGCGCCTTGAAATCCTCCAGTGGGGCAGCTTCGGCCGGTTTTTCAACCTCTCGGATCAAGGCAAACTTGGCCACTTTGCCTTCCAGGGTAGCCAGGATCTTCTGGGCCGTTCGGTTCCCGATTCCTTTCAATTGTCTTAGAAAACCCGCGTCCCCGGACTCTATGGCCCTGGCAATCTCTCGAACCGATACCGTAAGGGCCTGAACCGCCTTCATCGGTCCAATATCTTCCACTGATATGAAGTAACGGAAGAACTCCCGTTCCACCTCCAGGTTAAAACCTATGAGGGTTGGCTTAGGCTGACGCTCGGTCTGATGGTAATGAATGTATAACGTAACCTCTTCACCAATCTTTTTGGAGTCAATGGACTCTCTGACAATTGTGGGCAGGAGTATTTCGTAACCAACCTGATTGGCCAGCAGTAAGATACGATCCTGTTCCTTTTTTAACAGCTTGCCTTCCAGATAGCCGATCATGATGTTATTCGTTATTCGTTATTCGTTATTCGTCAACCGTGATTCGGAAGGTTGTTTGTTGTCCCTTCTTCGTCGGAATAGTCTGTTGTGTGTTGTCCGTAGTCCCTGGCCCAGACCTGGCTGATAGGCTATGTGCTTGCATATATGAACTATGCGCCAGGGCAGGCCGTTGCATTAAGATGCTGGCTGCTCGATATTGGATACTCTTTACTGCCTACTGACAACAGACCACTGACCACTGACCACTTATCGCTGATGCCTGAACAGGCCCACCAGGGCAAAGGCTAGCGCATCGGAGGCATGAGACGGTGTAATAGCCGTCTGTCTATTTAAAAAATGGCTAACAGCTCTTTCCATCTGCGCCTTGGAGGCATTACCGTTTCCGGTTAGAATCCGTTTGGCTTCCCTTGCAGGAAGTTCTACGGCCGATACTCCA
>DAOVEU010000008.1:0-14093 GCA_030668805.1 Desulfobacterales bacterium | reverse complement strand
TGAGGTCATGACCAGGGACAACCTGGTCACTGTATCTGAGGGGATTACGCTTGAGGAGTCGAAAAAACTGCTTCACGAACACCGAATCGAAAAACTTCTGGTCGTGGACGACAAAGGTTGTTTGAAAGGACTCATTACCATCAAGGACATAGAGAAGATCAAGAAATATCCCAACGCCTGTAAGGACCATCTGGGCAGGCTGCGGGTTGGTGCGGCAGTTGGAATAGGCTCCGACATGGAAAAGCGTGCAGAGGTCCTCCTGACGGCCGGTGCCGATGTGATTGCGATCGACACTGCTCATGGTCACAGCCTCGGTGTGTTAAGGGCGATTGAACAGTTGAAAGGCACCTTCAGGAGTATCGAGTTGATTGCAGGCAATGTGGCCACCCCGGAAGGGGCCGAGGCCCTGATCAGGGCAGGCGCTGATGGGGTAAAGATAGGTGTTGGGCCAGGCTCTATTTGTACCACACGCATCATTGCCGGGGTTGGAGTCCCTCAGGTCAGCGCTATCATGAACTGCAGACCTGTCAGTGAGAAAACCGGCATTCCTTTGATTGCAGATGGCGGCATCAAGTTTTCAGGCGACGTAACCAAGGCGATCGCTGTGGGCGCCCATGCGGTTATGATCGGAAGTCTTTTTGCCGGTACCGAGGAAAGTCCGGGGGAGACCATCTTGTTTCAAGGTCGAAGTTATAAGGTGTATCGAGGCATGGGCTCTTTGGAAGCCATGAAAAAAGGAGCCAAAGATAGATACTATCAAGAAGATCTTGCCGAGGAGGCCAAGCTTGTTCCTGAAGGAATCGTAGGCCGCGTCCCGTACAAAGGGTCGCTTTCCGGATGCGTCTACCAGCTTGTTGGTGGTCTGAAGGCGGGCATGGGTTATGTGGGTTGCCGGGCCATTGAGGAATTGTGGCAACGTGCGCGATTTGTTCGTATTACGACATCCGGCTTGCGTGAGAGCCATGTGCACGATGTGATCATTACCAAAGAAGCTCCTAATTATCGGTTGGAGTAATGGGATTGCTGATTGACGATTGATGACTGTTTGAAAGGTGTCAGGTGTCAGGAGCGACAAACGCGAGATCTGAAACCTGAACACTGAAACCAGGTACCAGGTGTCAGGTGTCAGGTGTCAGGAGCGACAAACGCGAGATCTGAAACCTGAACACTGAAACCAGGTACCAGGTGTCAGGAACTGAAAAAGCAAGACCTGAAACCTGAACACTGAAACCTGAACACTGGTCAATAGGTGTAAACTACTTTATGGCGAAAATGAAGGATGCCCTGAATTACTTAGAACAATCGAAAATCAACAATCAACAATCAACAATCGAAAATCAACAATCCGAAATCGTAATAATGCCTTCTGCTGATTTCATCCACCTCCATGTGCACACACAGTACAGCCTCCTTGATGGGGCAATCCGCATCGATCCTCTTCTGAAGCGGGCTGCCTCCTACCACATGATCTCTGTAGCCATCACTGATCATGGCACGATGTACGGTGTCATCGAGTTTTACGAAAAGGCATACAAGGCTGGTATCAAGCCGATCATTGGATGCGAGCTCTACGTAGCTCCCAGGAGCCGGTTTGATAAGACTCCTCGTGACAAAGGGGGGTTGTTCCATCTAGTACTGCTGGCGAAAAACAAAGAAGGATACCAGAATCTTTGTCGACTGGCTACCACAGCTCATTTAGAGGGTTTCTACTACAAGCCCCGAGTGGACAAAGAGATTCTTGCCGATTGCAGCAGGGGCTTAATCGCCTTGAGTGGCTGCCTCCACGGTGAGATCCCACGTTTGATTCAAGCAGGTCGCTCAGATAAGGCTGCGGAGGTTGCGCGCACGTATGAGGCCATGTTTGGTGAGGGCAATTTTTATTTGGAGGTCCAAAACAACGGGCTTCAGGCCCAAGAGACCGTCAACCAAGCGCTGCGGGAAATGGGTGAAGCGCTTTCTATCCCCCTTGTGGCCACAAATGATTGTCACTATTTGGATCCAGAGGATGCCCGTGCTCATGATGTCCTGCTGTGCATCCAGACCGGCAAACCAGTCCAAGAAACAAAGCGTCTGAAGTTCCAGACCGATCAGCTTTATTTCAAGTCTCCGGAACAAATGAAGCTCGATTTTCGCGAATATCCGGGCGCCGTAGAGCACTCGCTTGAAATCGGCAATCGCTGCAACCTGGAACTTGACTTCAAGACCCATCATTTTCCCAGATTCCGGCCCCCCACCCACACCCTTACCCTTGAAGGCAATGCTGTTGAATTGAGGATGTCCTCTCCAGATTCTTCTCCCACTGTGTTGGTGGGAAAAGGTCCGGGCGGGGATAAACCCCGCCCCTACGAACCGCACGTTCCGAAGCGTGTAGGGGCGGGGTTTATCCCCGCCCGAAAAGGTTGCCTTAAGTCAACAGCATTGCCCCTTGAAGGGGGAGGGCAGGGTGGGCGTAAAGCCAATGGGGTCTCCAGTGTGGATGAATACTTAGTACAGGAGGCCAGAAGCGGGCTGGAAGCACGACTGGAGGAAATCCGCTCAAGAATCCCCGACTTTTCCCCTGCGGACAACCAGCGATACCAGGAGCGCCTTGATCGGGAACTGGATGTGATCAAGGGAATGGGCTTTCCCGGTTACTTCCTGGTGGTTGCAGACTTTGTTCGATTTGCCAGAGACTCAGACATCCCGGTAGGGCCGGGGCGAGGTTCTGCAGCCGGTAGCCTGGTCGCCTATTCCCTTAGGATCACTGACCTGGATCCTATTGCGTACGGCCTGATATTTGAGCGATTCTTAAATCCGGCGCGCAAGAGCCTGCCTGACATCGATATCGATTTTTGCATAGAAGGCCGAGATGCAGTATTCAGGTATGTGGTGGAAAAATACGGAGGCCCGGATCACGTGGCCCAGATCATCACCTTTGGCAAAATGCAGGCAAGGGCGGTCATAAGGGATGTGGGAAGGGCCCTCGACATCCCCCTGAGAGAAGTTGACAGGATCGCTAAGATGATCCCCGAGGCGCTAAACATTACCCTTGAGCAGGCCGTTTCCCGGGAGCCTAAATTGCAGGAGTTGATAGAGGAAAAACCCAACGTCAAAGAGCTATTTACCATTGCCCGGGCCCTGGAGGGATTGCCAAGACACGCTTCAACCCACGCTGCGGGAGTGGTCATTTCAGATCGGCCATTGGTTGAGTATTTACCGCTGGCCAGAGGCAAAAAAGGGGAGGTTGTGACTCAGTATGACATGAACGCCGTGGAGAAGATCGGATTGATCAAGTTCGACCTACTGGGGCTTCGCAATCTCACCGTTATGAAGGAAGCATGCGAAATCATACGTAAACGGGGCGGCGTGCCACCAGACTTAGCACATCTGGACCTGACGGACAAAAAGACATTTCAACTCCTTGCTTCAGCCCGGACCACAGGGGTCTTCCAGTTGGAAAGCTCGGGTATGAAAGACCTCTTGTTACGCCTGAAACCGGCCTGTTTTGAGGATATCGTTGCATTGGTTGCCCTTTATCGTCCTGGGCCCCTGGACAGCGGTATGCACAATGAGTTTGTTGAAAGAAAAAATGGCCGAGTTCCGGTCACCTACCTTCTCCCAGAGCTTGAGCTTATTCTTAAGGATACGTACGGGGTCATCCTGTATCAAGAACAGGTAATGAATATAGCCAGTGTGCTTGCAGACTATTCTATGGCCGAGGCAGACAACCTGAGAAAAGCGATGGGCAAAAAGATCGCAGACATCATGGCTCAAGAGCGTGAGCGGTTTCTATCGAGGGCTAGAAACAAGGGGATGGATCAGGAAAAGGCTGAGAAGATCTTTGACCTGATGGAGAAATTCGGGCGTTATGGTTTCAATAAGGCCCACAGCGCTGCCTACGCCATGATTGCCTTTCAGACAGCCTATCTGAAGGCCCACTTTCCGGTCGAGTCTATGGCTGCCATTCTAACGAGCGAGATGAGCTCGACCGAAGATGTGGTCAAGTATATTGCCGAATGTCGCAATCAGGGGATTGAGATTCTTCCTCCTGATATTAATGAAAGCGACATGAATTTCACGGTCGTACAGGGTAAGATCCGTTTTGGTTTGGCAGCCGTTAAGAATGTTGGACAAGGGGCAATAGAGTCGATCATTGAGGATCGAAGACAGGGTGGGCCGTTTAAATCATTGTTTGATTTCTGCGAACGGGTAGACCACAGAAAGGTGAACCGGCGCGTTGTCGAGAGCCTGATCAAGTCAGGAGCTTTTGATTCAACAGGGGCAAGACGATCTCAGATGATGTCTGTACTGGAGGAGACCCTGGAAGTCGGCCAAAAGACCCAGAAGGATCGTACGAGCGGCCAGTTTAACCTTTTTGAGACTATGGGAATGGACAGCCAGCGGACGATGTATCCCTCATTTCCTGAAATGGAGGAATGGAATGAGGGTGAGCTTTTAAATTATGAGAAGGAATCCCTCGGGTTTTTCATAACCGGACACCCTCTCGCGAGGTATGAGCCGATACTGAAGAAATTCGCTAATACGGATACCGTGAAGCTTCACGATCTCTCAGAGGGTCGAGTCGTTCGTATAGGGGGCATTGTGCGGGATTATAAACTCCATAATGACAGGAAAGGGGAGGTTATGGCCTTTGTAACCCTTGAGGACTTGAGTGGTCTTGCAGAGGTCATCCTCTTCGCCTCACTCTATTCTTCCGTATCTGGCTTTATAGAGAAGGACTCTGCTATCATGGTTGAAGGTCGGGTTACCAGAGACGAAAAGTCGACCAAGATCCTGGCCGACACGATTGTTTCGATAGACAAGGCCGAGGGAACCTGGACAGCGAGTGTCCATCTTAACCTCGATATGGGCGGTCTGAACAAAGAAAGTCTCCAAAAGCTCTGCGAGATCTTGAAGCAACACAAGGGCTCTTGCAGTGCCTACCTGCACCTTCTGATGCCCCAAAGGACCGACACGATCATTGCATTGCCCGACAGCATAAGGGTAAAAGCTGATCCGGACTTGACCCAAGCGGTCAACAAGTTTTTGGGCTATAGTGCGGTTGAGACCGTGTGTCAGAAGTAAAGAAGAATCAAAACGCGGCATCCTTCATTCCTCGGTTTACACTTTTCAAGAATGCGGGCGCCAAGAGATAAATTCTTTTGTTCGTACTTTTTGGTGTCAGGTGTACTTTTTGGTGTCGGGTTTCAGGTTTCAGGTGTCAGGTGTCAGGTGTCAGGTGTCAGGTGCAAGAAACACTGAAACCTGAACACTGAACACTGAACACTGAAACCTGAAACCTGAACACTGAAACCTGAACACTGAAACCTGAAACCTGAACATTGAAACCTGAAACCTGAACACTGAACACTGAACACTGAAACCCCAAACCTGGAGTGGTGAAAAAAAGTGTAAACTACTTTGTGGCGAAAATGAAGGATGCCGACTTTTTTTACCGATTGTACGTGTTGGGCACTCAAACTGAATGAGGAGGGTAGATGTCAAGGAATATTCTTCCTCCCCGAAAAGCTCTCCCTGTTATGAATCGGCCCGACCGACATTATGAACAAGAGAGAAAGGCTTTGGAGGGCGGCTTGTAAAACATGGCGAAGAGGGAAACCCGATGGATGACAAAGAAAGGACCACCAGGCTGTGGGTGGCTCTTTTTCTTCTTGCCGTAGCAACCTGGGTTGGGTGTATACCCACGAGGGTTTTGTCTCGTATCAAGCCAGCGCAAGTTTCCCTCGAAAGCATCCGCACCATAGCTGTCATGAGGTTTGATGGGGCTTATGGGGAAATGCTCTCGCGTCACGTTTACAACAGACTCGCCGAAGTTCAACATTTCAACCCGAGGGACACCACTCAGCTTCGTGCCCTGGCCAAACGCTCATATGACAGAGTAGAGGATACCGAGCTTTTGCACGCCCTTGAAGATTTGGAAGCCGATGCCGTGATGACAGGCCATGTGACCGCTGATCTCCATGACATGCACGGCGCGGATCAGGTACAGGCGACGGAAGGGACGGGCCATTACAAGAAGGAAAAAAACGTTTATGGTCAGTGGGTCGATGTGGAAATCAAGCGCACTGTGGTCAGACCTGTCCCCTATATCATTCGACAGGCATCTCTTGACACGGAGTACAGTGTATTCGATGTGAAGACCAAACGGGTCGTCGCCACCGGAATGCTTAAACAAACCTATGACGAGAAGTTTGGCGGCGACAAGGAGTGCGGCCCTCTCGGCTATAAGTTGAGCGATCTGCCGACTCCGGATGGTACCGTGGATGAACTGGCCGCCAGACTGGCCGCCAGGCTTGTTGCAAAGATCTCCCGCATGAAGCTTGCGAGGATGATCAAGCTTGACAAAGGTGGAAACAGAATGGTGAAGCAGGGGGTGGAATTGGCCAAGGCCGGGGCCTGGGAAGAGGCCGTAGAAATATGGCAGCAAGTGATCCATGACGAACCCGACAACGCTGCTGCATACTACAACTTAGGGGTGGCCCGGGAAAGTGTTGGTGACATGAAAAGTCTCAGGATGGCGGGAGAGCTGTATAAGAAAGCCACAAGCCACGGGGACAAGAAGCTCTACAGAAAGGCCATGGCAAGGATTCAAAGGGTCAGCAGGCAAAACCACAACGATTAGCCAGTGTCCATCCAGAAACGGCATCTTTTGGCCCGATACCGCGTTCTCCGCAGGTTTCTATCCTCAATGTAGCGCTGCTACGCCTGCGGTAGAAACCTTTGTGCGGCCTTGTCTCGGGCCAAAATCTACCATTTCTGGGTGGACACTGACTAGTTTCCGTCTACAAACTCCTCTTCCCTTGGCGGGAGGGGGAGGGAATCTAGGTATTTCTGGATGGGCATTAGCTAAGAAGGGGATTGAAAAGAGATATGAAAAGAAACCTGAGCAAAAAGAAAGTGGAGGAACTAAGAAAGCGACTTGTCCGCAAGGCGCAACTTGTGTGGGATGTCCTGGAACCAGGAGAAAAAGAGGAGGTCTTTGAGTTTGCTGAAAGATACAAGGCTTTTCTCGATTCCGCCAAAACAGAGCGTGAGGCCGTGCGTCTTATCGAGGTCTTTGCCAAAAAGAAGGGGTTCAAGGATATCACACGGGCCAGGGGCGGAAAGAGGTTTTACAAAATCAACAGGAACAAGAATATTGTCTTGGCCGTAATTGGCAAAAAGCCTCTGGTTTCAGGTGTAAATCTTATCGCGTCTCACGTTGACTCACCCCGGCTTGACCTGAAGCAAAACCCGCTCTATGAGGAGGTGGACCTTGCCTTTCTAAAGACCCACTATTATGGTGGTATCAAAAAGTATCAATGGCTGGCTCGACCCCTGGCAATTCACGGCAAGGTCATCAAGAGAGATGGAAGCCATCTCGATCTCCAGGTGGGCGAATCAGACCATGACCCTGTTTTCACTATAGCGGATCTCCTGCCGCATCTTGCACATAAGGTCCAGACCGAAAAAAAGGTATCTGAGGCCTTTGAAGGGGAAAAGTTGAATGTCCTGGTCGGCAGTGTTCCCATAGGCGACGATGAAACCAAAGAGCGCTTTAAGCTTGCAGTGCTTGAATACCTCTTCGACACTTACGGTATTGTCGAAGAAGACTTGGTCAGTGCTGAGATAGAGATCGTGCCGGCTGGCAGGGCTCGTGATGTGGGCTGGGACCGCAGCCTTATCGGTGCCTATGGCCAGGATGATCACGTGTGCGTTTATGCGACCCTTGAGGCGGTGGGCGAACTAAAGACCCCGGAGACAACGGCAGTGGCCCTTTTCATCGACAAGGAAGAGATCGGAAGCGATGGGAGCACAGGAGCAAAATCGCGTTTTCTGGAAGGCTTTGTGGCAGATCTGTTTGAGGTAACCGGTGAGCAGCCCAGTGGAACGGCCCTCAGGTCCTGTTTGATGTCCTCCAGGGCTCTGTCTGCCGATGTGAACGGTGCTCTTGATCCGGATTACCAGGACGTGCATGAAAAGCGCAATGCGGCAAGGATTGGATACGGCGTCTGTATCACCAAGTTTACCGGCTCTCGCGGCAAGTACGGCTCAAGCGATGCGAATGCCGAATATGTGGCTGAAATTCGAAAACTCTTCAACGAAAACAGGGTCGTCTGGCAGACCGGCGAATTGGGCAAGGTAGATGAGGGCGGCGGTGGCACGATTGCCAAGTTTCTGGCCGTCTATGGCATGGAGGTCGTGGATTGCGGCACTCCGGTTCTTTCTATGCACTCTCCGTTTGAGATTGCAAGCAAGGCTGATACCTATATGACCCATAAGGGATACCGAGTGTTCTTTAAGAGTAAATAGCAACTTGAACTTGCAAACGATCACAGGACGGCCTTTTTCTCTCACAGAGCCCTCAGAGACTCAGAGTTTTGAATCCCGCAAGGCGGGAAGAGGGAAATTCAGCTCAAAGCCCGGTCTCCCATCTGCGGCCGTATTCATATTCATAAAGGGAAAAGCCGCAAATATGCTCAACGTAGAAAAGCGTTCCCTTGGAGAAACGGGATTGGCTCGATTATGAACGCCCCGCAGGGGTGGTTGTTTGGCCTGATTTTTCCCTCTCAAAAAATCAGGCCAAGAAAATTATCTCAGAGATCTCTGTGCGCTCGAGCGAGGGCACGGAGCGGGCGAGAGGACACCGTTATCGGATACTGGGAGGGCCTATGAAAACCTATCTGGATTGTATTCCTTGCTTCTTCAAACAGGCGCTTTTTGCTGCCAGGGCCGCCGTTGATGACGAGGAAAAAATCAAACAGGTGCTCGACAGCATCGGGCTGCTTGTCTCTGAGATTCCTTTGCACAGCTCCCCCCCTGAGACCGGCAGGGAGGTTTACAGGACCGTCAGAGAGATAACGGGCGTAGATGACCCCTTTGCAAGCCTGAAGGACGAAAGCATCAAAAAGGCCCTGGCACTCTACCCCTCGTTGAAGGAGGTGGTGGAGATCTCCGCGAATCCCATGGAAACTGCTGTAAGGCTTGCCGTAGCAGGAAATATTATCGACTTTGGTGCCAACCCCGATTTCCAGTTGGAACAAGACATTCAAGAAGCCCTGCGAAAAGAACCGGCTATTGACCATTACGATGCCTTCAAGAACAAGCTGGAAGGGGCCCGCGATATCCTTTATCTGGGAGACAACGCCGGTGAGACCGTGTTTGACAAGATCCTTATCGAAGTGATGGCCAGACCTGTAGTATATGCGGTCAGGGATAGGCCCGTAATCAATGATGCCACGGTCGAAGATGCGATGAAGAGCGGGCTATATGAGGTGGCAAAGGTTATCTCTTCGGGATGCGACGCTCCGGGAGTCATCCTGAAGAGATGCTCAGAAGAGTTTCTTGATCACTTTAAAAAGGCTGATCTAATCATTAGCAAAGGGCAGGGAAACTACGAAACACTCTCCAGTGAGCAAAGGCCCATATTCTATCTCCTGAAGGCCAAGTGTCCTGTCATTGCCAGAGACCTTGGTGTCAAAGAGGGAGATACGGTCATCAAATACGCCCTGCGATAGCGTCATCTTTTGTCGTAGCTTGCCGTCAACTTCTTGACATGGCGCGGCTTGACCCAATATATACAGATATTCCATCCGGTTATCCGTTGCACAGGCTTGGCACCAGGGTTGCATATAGAATGGATCATGGATCAAAATCTATTTGAAGGGCCATTTCCTTTTTGTAAACAGATAGAACAGGAGCAATGCCTTTCCTGAAAACTGCTGAAGTTCGACGGGGAAGGGGCGATGCACGATGAAAGCCCTTATTTTGGATGATGACAACGAGGTTTGTGAGTTTATTGTCTCGATTTTGGAAGAATCGGGCGTGGCCTATAAAATATTCCTGGATCCGTTGCAGGCCCTTTCATGCATGAATGGCAGCAACTATGATTTTGCCTTTATTGATATCGGCTTACCGAACATGGACGGGCTTGAATTCTCCAAACGTTTTAAAGAAACGTGCCCCGAGTGTGACATTGTATTTATTACTGGATACGGAGACTATAACAAGGCTGTTCAAGCCATCAAGGTCGGGGCCTATGATTTTGTAAAAAAGCCTTTTAAACGCTTAGACATCAGCATGTGTGTAGCCCGTCTTATAGAAAAGAGACGGCTGTATCAGGCTCAGAAACACAAAGAAGTACTTGATTTTGCAAATAAAGTGTCCCTTCGATTGATGCATGAATTGAGAAATCCCCTCACTGCTATCGGCGGGTTTGCAAGGCTTGCATATACCAAGGACTGCCCTGAGGACAGGCTGAAACAATATACAAAAATCATCTTTGATCAATCCTTGAGATTCGAGAAGGTCTTCAACGAAGTATTGCAGCACTTGAAAGCAGGTGCCGAGCAATCGTAGACACGTTTTGTCCACCACGAGAAAATTTTTCTAATCACTTGATTAATCAAACGATTGCTGATACAAGTTATAAAATTGCTTCGCGATTTTATATTCGGACCCAGACAGAGGAGAAAGAGGTAATGAACAAGGCACAACTGGTAGAGTCTTTAAGGAAGGAAACTGGTCTCACGAGAGTCAAGGCGGAAGAGGTAGTCCAGCTATTCTTTGATCAAATGTCCGATACCCTTGCGCATGGTGACAGAGTGGAGATACGCGGATTGTGCTCCTTCCATGTGAAGGAATACAGGGGATATACCGGCAGAAACCCAAAGACCGGGGAAGCTATCAAGGTAAAACCGAAGAAACTCCCCTTTTTCAAGTGTGGCAAAGAACTGAAAGAAAAGGTTGATTATCATGCCCCCTGACCCGGGCATGGACATCGCCGCTGTTGGCATAACTCATTGATAGTTCAGTCCCTTGTAAATTGCCAAAATGATCGAAAGGGTGCGGGTTCACAATGTCCGCATCACGAGGCCTTGAGAACAGATTTTCGTCCGGATTCCAGACACGGCAGGTGCTGACCATTGCCGGTGCCCACTTTGTGCACGATGTGTTCAGCAGCTTTCTTGCCCCGTGGCTTCCCCTTCTCATCGAGAAACTCAGCCTTTCCCTGGCCTTAGCAGGCTCATTAACTGTATTTATACGTGTCCCCTCCCTGTTGAATCCACTCATTGGTGTCGTGGCCGACCGCATCGACATGCGCTACATGGTCATTTCTGCCCCCGCAGTCACCGCCGTGTGTATGAGCCTTATTGGCCTTGCACCTAGCTATGGGGTGGTGGCTGTGTTGCTCTCTGTAGCCGGGCTTAGCGCCGCCGTATTTCACGTGCCAGGGCCTGTGATAATTGCAACGGTTTCAGGCTTCCAGGTCGGAAGAGGTATGAGCTTTTTTATGGCGGCCGGTGAGTTTGCCCGAACGGTTGGCCCCCTGGTGGCAGTCGCCGCCGTCTCACTCTGGGGGTTTGAGGGGAGTTACCCCGTGATGATCATTGGGCTGGTTGCCTCGGGCTTGCTGTACTGGCGACTCCGGCATGCCCCGATCCACTGTGAAAGAAGGCATCACAGCTCTGTGGTCAAGACCTGGCAGGCCATGCAGCACGTACTGATTCCCCTGGTCTGTATAGTGGTTGCCCGCGCCTTGATGGTCGCCTCCCTCAGTGCCTTCTTGCCGACTTTTATGGTGGCCCGGGGCCGAAGTCTGTGGTTCGGAGGCACGGCCTTAGCCCTGGTTGAGTTTGGCGCGGTGCTTGGCACCATGGTTTCCGGAACCTTAAGTGACCGGCTGGGACGTCGGTTTGTGCTCCTTTGGGCCATGATCGCCTCACCTGTCCTCATGCTCATTTTTCTGGTAACCCCGGCCTGGGCACTTTTTCCTGTGCTGGTGCTGCTGGGGTTCAACGCATTTGCCACTGCGCCGGTCATGCTCGCCATTGTGCAGGATCATGCCCACGGGATGCGGGCCACTGCCAACGGGATTTATATGGGCATCAATTTTCTCGTGGTCTCAGGTGTAACCGTACTTGTGGGCTGGACGGGAGACCTGCTGGGCCTCCAGGCTGCTTTTGCCTGGAGCGCGTTGCTGGCCTTGCTCGGCGTTCCTGTGATCTATTTTCTTCCCCGGCAGGCAGGCGATGCTTCAGAGATTTAAAGGAATAAATCCCTTGACAAAATGGTGCGATATATTTAGGGAATTGAGTTTCCGGTCAAAGGGCTCTATGAACCCTGGGCATGGAGGATATTAACCTCGGTTTGGATATGTTTAAAAAGGGCCGTTTGCCCCTTCTTCCGAAGGGGATCAAGGGTAAGAAAGAGATTAGAGAAATTTTGAAATAAGGTTTTTTGCATGAAAGTCAGCTATTATCCGGGTTGCTCTTTAAAGTCTTCGGCAAGAGATTATCAAGAGTCCATCGAGGGAATATGCAGGCGGCTTGAAATAGAGCTTGAGGAGCTTGAGGACTGGAACTGTTGTGGGGCCACAGCTGCCCACAGTTTGAACCACCGGGCCTCCATCGAACTGCCGGGTCGAAATCTGGTCATTGCTGAAAGGGCAGGAAAGGATTTGGTGGCCCCATGCCCCTTGTGTTTCAACCGCCTCAAAGCAGCCGAAAAGGCCCTCTTGAACGAAGAGACCGGACGCTATAGGTATGCCATAGAGGGAAAGACGAAGATCTGGGACCTGGCCGACTTTATGGTCCAGGAAAAGATTCTGGACCTGATTGAATCAAAGGTCACCAATCCCTTAGAAGGGATCAGGGCTGCCTGCTATTATGGGTGCATGGCCAGCAGGCCCCCCAAGATCACGGATGCTGAAAATTGCGAAAACCCCGTAAGTATGGACAACATCCTTAAACGGCTGGGTGCCAAGGCCATAGACTGGGCTTATAAGACCGACTGTTGCGGCGCAAGCCATGTGGTAGCCCGGCCAGACATGGTCTTTAGGATGGTGGGAAGACTTTACGAGCGAGCTCTTGAGGTTGGGGCCAACTGCATCGTGGTCTCTTGCCAGATGTGCCAGGCCAATCTGGATATCTATCAGGACAAAATCAGCAAAGAACTGGGGATGACCGTTGATCTGCCGATCATCTATTTTACGGAGCTCATCGGACTTGCGATGAAGGAACGGGAAGTGCAAAACTGGCTGTCACGTCATTTTGTGAATCCTTTGAAGTTTTTGGATAAGCAAGACCTGCTTCCAAATTCTTTTCCCAGCTTTTCATAGAGAAGGGCCTCTTTGATCCTCGGGTTGGTTGAGCCTCTAGATTCCTTTTTTATAAGCCCATGGGTCTGGGTCACAGGTTCAGCTTCCTATCTTGGTAAGATCGATCCTTGGACCCTCGCAGGTCTTTCAGGTATTTGCTCCCCTCCATGGATTTGACGCGTTTCTTAACCTGTGCGGCGATGGCACTAACCTCACCGATATGCTTTATCGGCCTATATTCGGTCGTAACAACTGCTATCGAGAGTGAGATGATAGGAAACCGCTCATTTTCCCCTTTGCGATTTGTAGAGTCAATATAGCCACATATTCTGTCCTCTTCATCGTAAAAGTTTCCTATGAGGAGATCAAAATTCCTAATCACTTCCGTACAGGCCCCGTCTAACTGTTCGGGCGAGACAATGAAGACAAAGTCGTCGCCACCGATGTGGCCTACAAAGGCTTCCGGAGAATCAAGCTTGCGTATGGCGTTAGTGAGAAGACGGGCGGTCATCTTGAGAATCTCGTCCCCTCGGACGAATCCATATTTGTCGTTATAAGACTTGAAGTAGTCAAGGTCAACATAACCAATGGCGAAGGGGCGCCCGCTGTCAATTTGCTCCTGTATTTCCTTCATGATCGAATGATTCCCGGGAAGGCGAGTAAGCGGATTGGCATCTCCCACCCTCGTGGCTCGTGCAAATGCCAGAGAAATCCTGCTTTGTGTCTCTTTTGGATCGAGCGGTTTTCGGAGATAGTCATCCACCGGAGTCTTTTCCCAGTTGATGTCCACGGTACGGGTGGCAATGTCCAGGAGCAATATGACCGGCAGATGACCGAAGACTGTATCAGATTTGATCCTGCGGCACAGATCGTTGCCTCCGTCTGCCCCCAAAGAATGATTGATAATGACAAGATCCGGAGGCTCACTATATATGGTGTCAATGGCTTGGAGGTGTGACTCTGCGGTGTAAACAATAAAATGCCCTCCGTCCGCCTTCAATAGCCGCTCTATCTC
>DAOVEU010000142.1:0-5748 GCA_030668805.1 Desulfobacterales bacterium | reverse complement strand
AATGGCTATCCCCTTGATGAAGGCCTTAAAGCCCCTGCTTTCCCAGAAGGCTGCTGATGCCGTATCGGCGGGTCTCATGCCGCCGGATTCCGCTAGGCCGGGCCCCATTGCCGGGGCAGATTTTACGTCTAAGGCTTTTGCCTGACCGCTTGATTCCCCGGCCAGAAGGCTTTCCGGATGGACATAGGTGGCAGGGCGCTTCCCTGCGTGGGCGGGCGGCCGCCGGGAGACGACAGGGCGGCCAAAAACCGTTTCGTTGATCCGGGCAGCAAGAAGATCGATTTGGGGAATAACCTCGTCGATTTCCTTGCTCTGCTTGAAGAAGGTGAGCGTCGGTTTCTTCTGGTGGACATCCACCATCTTGGCGTCGAGGCTGATGCTGTTGCCGAATATGGTGAGACTTCCGAACAAGACATAGTCGGCCCGGAGCCTGGTGCCTATGGCCCGTGCGATTTCTTCGTTAACCGGCACGGATATGTCCGCGAGCACATGACCCGTGTCTTCCCTTCCAACTACCACCCTGTTCCCCCATGACAAGCGCGACGTTAGCATGTCAACGATGCCTTCCTTCAGGAATGAAAGATCCCTGTCCGCATTCATCTTGAATGGCACAATTACGACCCGGGAAGTCTCGTCGGCCATGCCTCCCCCAGCAGCAAGGACAACCACAGAGAACAGCAGTACAAGCCCAAACAGTTGTTTCAGCACTTCAGTTTTCAATTCCAAACCTCCTTGTCGGCAACCCGTTCATACTCTATAAGCAAGCCACCCCATGGTCAACACTTTTAGGATGTGAGCGGAATCACCGAAGTGAAGGCACAGATGCTTCCCTGAAAACACGACCTTTAGGGCTCAGCAAAAAATAACTTCCCATTTTCGCATCTCAGCTTCAGGCCATCTTTGGCCGATCCTCATTCGCAAAATCCGCGAAATAGCCTGCTATTCCTGTGGTTTTGCTCAATTGGATCGACCAAGGCTGACCCAAATCTGAGCGCCAAAGTGACCAAGTTATTCCTGGACGAGTCCTAAGGAGGCCCAATGCTCAACGGATTACTACGGAAATACTTTGGTAAAAGCGCGAGCAAGAATGTTGCCAAAAAGAGACTGAAGCTCGCTTTGATATACGACAAACTGGAAGTTTCAGATGATATCCTCGGTAAGTTGCGGCAGGATATTGTGAATGTTATTTCACGCTATTTTGTAATTGACAAAGGATCTCTCACACTTGATATCCAACGATCGGATGACTTGTCTGCCCTGGTTCTTAGTACCCGTATTGTTAAGGCCAAGCACGAAGAGCATCCTGCGTGAGGCGAAGGATAAAAGCTTTTTTGTGGGAAATCGGAGTTTGCCAAGATGTATCACTCTTGGATAACGATGAGATACTGAAAACAATGGGCAGAACAGCGATAGACAATAAGGATTCGGAGATTCTGAGAAAGATCGACAGAATACGAAAAAAGAATGCTGCGACAAAAAAAAGAAGGACACTCAAGAATATTTTGGCAATATCCTCCTTTGTGATCGCCTTTTCTTTTATCGCTTTGTTTATTGTATCTACAAATATAAAGGGAACATCCCCGTTAATTGTCAAAAACAATAAAGAAATAGAGAATCAATCTGCAAATTCTCTATCACCTAATAGAAAGGTAAATGGCGGAGAAGAGATATCTGATACGGAGGGGAATAATTTAACTGTTAAGAAATCGCCCGTTCCAATCAAGAGGGAATATCCGGAAATACGTGTCGCCAAAAGCGTTGTATGCAAAGAGGTCAAAGAGCGTAATCCAATAGGAGAGCGGCGAATTTTTTCAGTAAAAGAAAACAGATTTTCTGTAGTATGGACAGAAGTAAGATCAAAAGTATTTCCCAGAGAACTTAAACATATATATTACTTGAATGGCAAGAAATACTGCGAAGTCCCATTGCTTGTCAAGTACCCTAGAATGCGAACATGGAGCAAGATAACCCTCAGGGATCGTAATCAAATTGGCTCATGGAAAGTTCATATTGTTACGGAAGAGGGGACTGTTTTAGAAGAGATCGGATTTGAGGTTAGGTCCTAATACCCCACCCCTGGCTGGCTCATACCGAAGCGTCTGGCCAAATCCGTAACCCGTATCCTATAATTCTCGAACCGCTGAGTGGATTGCTGCCAAAACCCAAAACTTGAAAATGAAATGACAAAATCAGCACGACACCTTTTAGCCATTCTTGTTTTCCTATGCATCGTAGGAGGATTTCTATCCCTGCCGGATGGCGCTCTTTGTGAATCCACTGATCCTTACGCTGCCGCCCGCCAGCGCATGGTTTTGCACCAATTGAAGGCGCGAGACATCACCGATTCCAGGGTCCTTAAAGTCATGGGCACAGTTAAGCGGCACCTTTTTGTAAGCCCCTCGCGCGCTTCTCAAGCGTATGCCGATCACCCGCTCCCTATCGGGGAAGGTCAAACCATCTCTCAGCCGTACATCGTGGCCCTCATGACGCAAATACTGGATGTCAAGCCCGGAGAAAAGGTCCTTGAAATAGGCACGGGCTCTGGTTATCAGGCCGCTGTGCTCAGTCATTTTACGGACCACGTATGTAGCATTGAGATTCGAAAAGGGCTGGCCGAAAATGCCTCAAAACGTCTTAAGGCCCTGAGCTATGATAAAATCAGGGTCAAACACGGGGACGGATACTATGGATGGCCCGAATATGCCCCCTTTGATACCATTATGGTAACGGCAGCGGCGAATCATGTTTCCCCTTCCCTCCTGGACCAACTCAAGATGGGCGGCCGTCTTCTCATCCCATTGGGAAGCACCACGTACTATCAAACCCTCACCAAGATCACCAAGACATCGAAAGGAAACGAGGTAGAACATTTACTGGGGGTCGTGTTTGTACCGATGGTGGGCAAGATTCTGGAGGAGTAACATAGGATTGCGGATTTGCGGCTCACGCCTTGAAAACAGTATGGATTACGGCCTAAACATTCTGTTGCGATCTCACGCGGGGCCTTCCAATTCGAATGATGGCTAACAAGGACAGGGCGAGCGCATAGCTAAGCGACGCCAGTAGCAGAACGGTCTTGAAACCGAAGCTTATAGCTATGAGTACAGCCAGGACAGAGCCTACCACCGAAATACTGGCATTCACAGCCCATGCCCACGGAATCGCGCTCTCAAGGTAGAGGCTCAAGGTGCGAACACCCGTTGGAAAAAACATCCCCATCAAGAATCCCAAAGGCAGGATGACCAAAAAGGCGAAGCCATAGCGCATCCAGAGGGGCCACGCTATGGCCAGCATCAACAGTCTATCCAGCAAGAAGGCATACGCAAGGAGTAATACGGGGGTCATAAGGGGGAGAGTTTGGGCTCTGGCCCATAGGGGCTTATGCCCCGGAGGGGCAAACGTAACCTTCTTGGAAAAATAGCTTCCGAGGGCCGAGGCCGTAAGGAGAGAAAAGAGGACCGCTGAAAAGGCGTAGACTGGTCTTGCCAGAAATAAGATAAAACGCTGGATCAGGCAAATCTCTGTGAGCATAAAGGCAATCCCGATCAGGCCAAAGTAGCTCAAGAACCAGGACAAAGGGGGGAGCCCCGCCTTTTTTAGTGGGAGGGTTATCAGAACAAGGCTGATCACGACGGCCTGAAAGAATATGAGATGAATCAGGTATCCTCCCTCTAGAAATAACTGCCATTTGTTGCCTACCGCACGGTACAACGAAATAACTTTGTCCATCCTGAAGTTGTGATAAAAGAAGGGCCTGTCATCTGTAACGGGCCGCACGTCAAAGAGGTATGCATTGAAGAATGCCTCTCTGGTGCGTGGGCTCAGGATCCTTTCAATCATGTCATGATAGATGGGGCCTGGAAAACGGTTGTATTTGTTGGCCTCTGCTCTCTGCATCTCCGGATAGTAGACAAGATCGCAGCGAAGCCGGCCGCAAAACCCCTTTATCCGGCCGATCTCTTGGGGTTCAAACGGGCTTCTTTTCACCAGCAGGGTAAAGGTACCCCAGCTCCTGATTGCCGCAATATGCCGTTCCGGATGCTTGACACCTATGGCCTCAAGGGCCGCACATGCCAACGCCGTCAACCTTAATTCGTGGCGGGGCGGCGGCAGGAGATACCTGGTTACCGTTAGAAGGCCTTTGGGTGTGAGGGCATTGATATAGGTCTTGAAGGCCTCTACCGTATGGGTGTAGTCCTCAGAAAGGCCATAAAGACCGGAGGAAACTGCTCCCAGGCTATTGGTCAGAGGAAGCTGGATCATATCAAAGCATTTTGGGTTTCTGAGAAGAAAACTCCTTGCTTGTTCTTCAACTGCTGTAGCCTCGTCCTCATAGAGCTTGCCGCTGAAATCCTTAAGGGAATCCCTCATAACCCGGAGCACCAGTGGGTTGGTATTGGTCGTCACGATATTTTTTGCTCCATGATAACGCGCTATGAGAATGTCAAGACCACCCAGGGGCTCGATGATCAGGACATGGTCGGGATCTCCAATTACATACGGAAGGGAAGCCGGAAGAAACTCTATAAAGTCCAAGCGATCCATATTCCCTGTGAAGCGGGTCACTGCATTGAGATGCCCGCCGTCCAGACAAAGACCTAACTGTTCCGGGAGCCTTCCCTGGAACTCAAGGCTAAGACCTGGTGCAAAGCGGACCGCCCTGCTCTCAATCACGTCAAGCCTGGCTGCTGGGTGCCATTGGGTCTCCAGGGTCCGGGCATCAGGGTATCTTAGGGCCACCTTTAGGGCCTTGTAAGGTGAAATATTAAGGGACAGAAACCCGGGCCTCATGACGACCAGGACGCACAAAAGCAGCATCCAAGAGCCACGTACAACATTGACCTTCCACCCATTGGTGCTAAAGGCCAGAGAGGCGAATACCGAGAGCAAGCAGACAAAAACAACTGTTCCTGCCTCCCCGGCAAAGGAATATATTGAGAAGATGGCTACGCAACCCAGGCCCGCGCCCACCAGGTCGCATGCGTACAGCCGGTTGATGGCCTCTGCCTTGCGCGTGTAAACGAGGGCAAGGATCAGGCCCGCAAAGAAGAAGGGGATTGCCAGTACGCCGTAGTAGCCAAGTAGATAGACCCACTGATAGCGGTCCCAGATGATACGGGCCGGGTCAAAGGGGATGATATTTGAGGACCAGTAGGCACCGAGCGTGGTCACGGAGAAACCAAGCGCCAGGAATGCCAGGGTCGGGCGTAGGGAAAGGGCCTTGATCCTCGGCACCATCATCAAGAACGTGCCGCTTGCACCGTAACCCAGGAAGGCAATGCTCACCACCATGAAAGCAAAATGGTGCCAGAGCGCCACGGAGAATAGGCGCGTCAAGGAGACCTGGAGCATGAGTGTAGCCAAAGAGGTCAGGCCTACCCCTGCAAAAAGGCCGGGGCCCATGGTATTTCGGATTTTAGATTTCGGATTTCGGATTTGACCTAACCCCGTTAAGTGGGCTTCGCTAAAAAAATACCGTAGGCGTTCACAGGTTCAGAGTTCACCGTTCAGAAGTCAGAGATCAGAAGTCAGAGATCAGAAGCCAGACCTCCGACCTCTGATTTCTGACCTCTATTCTTTTAACTGAACCTCTGAACCCTGAACCCGTGAACCCTGAACCCGTGAACGGTTACAAAACACCATACCACCCGAATAGACGGCCTGGGTCAACAAAAATTTGAATTCTCTGGCTTGATGTGCTAAATATCGCGTCGGAACTTCTACAACTTATTGGAATTCCCACGACTT
>DAOVEU010000087.1:0-6966 GCA_030668805.1 Desulfobacterales bacterium | reverse complement strand
AAGATTCTGGCACAGTTCCATTTACAGCAAAGCGATTACAAACCGGCTGTCGCGGCACTCACAGTGCATTCCTATTTAACCTCCCTAAAAAAGCAGGACATCATGCTCCTCGGGGATCTCTATAATGCTGTTGGAGTGCCCATGAGGGCGGCAGCGTATTATGAAAAGGCCCTAACCTCGGGCAATAACCCGGCTATTTTTGAGAAACTGGCCTCGGCCTATATCGGCGCTCACAAACCCGATAAGGCCATACATGCATTGAACCGGGCATTGGAGAAAAAAGCAACATCCAAGCTCTGGTTTATGATGGGCCAGGTGCTTTACGAAGAGGGAAAATTCGACAAAGCCTATAATGCCTTTCATCAAAGCGCTCGCCTCGATCCCAAAAATGGCAGGGCACATCTGATGATGGGCTATTGCGCTTTACAAATGGATAGGAAAGATGCTGCCAGGATTGCCTTTCAAAAGGCTAGTCGCTTTCCTAAACAGCGTAACATAGCCAAAGAATTGTTAAAACAGACAGCATCAATAGTTAGCAATTAACAATTAATTATTGATGATCGGTAATTGATCAATGGGAGGAAACGATGATGAACAATGATACAAAGATCAACAAGTGGCCTATGCTTTTTGGCCTTTTATTTTTTGTCTGTGCTCTTTTTTCTTTGACCGGCTGCGCTCCTGTAATCTCTAAGCAATTGAGGGAGCAGGTAGCAAAGGAACTAACTCTCAGTGAAGTGTTGAAAAACCCCGAAGCATACAAAGGAAAATTTATACTCTGGAGCGGAGTAATCATAAGCTCTGTGAACCTGAAAGAGGGAACAATGATCGAGGTGCTTCAAAAGCCCGCTGATACGAGGGGGAAACCTAAGGATGTAGATGACTCAGAGGGAAGGTTTCTGGCCTTATACCCTGGTTACTTGGATGTGGCTATCTATAACGGCGGAAGAAAGGTAACAGTGGCAGGGGAGGTTCAGGGAAAGAAGATCCAGCGTCTGGGTGAAATTGAGTATACCTATCCCTTGATCTCAGCCAAGGAAATCCACCTCTGGCCAGTTGAAAAGGAAGAGAGATTTTATCCTTATCCTTATTGGCATCATCCCTGGTGGTATTACCCTTACTGCTATCCTTACTGCCGGTGAGGTGAAGCAGGGACTTGAAAGGTGGTGAAAAGCTGGCCTGTGTTAGGGAAAGAGATACCATCTGACGTTTCATGAGCCTGGCTAATCACTGAATTTGTCGTAGAAACTTTCTATAGATTCCTCCATTTCGCTCTCTATCTCATCCTGCGCTTTAACTTCAATATCACCGTACCATTCAGACCGGTCTATTCTCGAAAAATCAAGCATGTGGAACTCTTCCGGGGTAAACCCCCGGCAATTGGGGCTCTCAGGGTCGCCCCAACTGCTGATGTCTCCCTGCAACTGCGGCCTCCCTTGTTCATGAACGATCCTAGAAAGCTTGGAGTTGAAATTGCCCAAGACCAAATCAGCGTCATGGAAGGCTATGGGCCGCACGTTGGCTCTAACGGCCGCATCCATGCCGAGAAAAGGCCAATGGGAAAATCAGCAGGGCATAAGGACAAAGCAGCCCAAAGAGGACCCATACTGAATGAAAAAGTCTAAGCCCCTTACGCGCATCCTGATCGTGGAGGATGATCCTGACGCGCGCTCCGGCTGCAGTCATGGTTGCCTCAGGACCTGCGCTGCGAACCGTGGTGGTCGCAAGCGCTGGGAGGGCTTTGGGTGTGCTGCAGCGGGAACGGGGAAGCGTATATGCCGGGATTCTGCTTGATCATGACCTGCAAGAGCAGGCTGCAACCGACTCGGACCGTCACCTATCTGGCAACGATGTCGTTGATGCCATCATTATGAATGTCTCCAAGCATGTACCGATCCTTGTGCATTCGGTGAACGTCTCGCAGGCACCGGTCATGGTGGGCAGACTGGAGAGTGCAGGCTTCTGGGTTACTCGGGTCCCGATGGATAAGCTCACCAAAGAAAAGCTTGACGAGTGGCTGGAGGAGGTTCGCGAAATATGGGAGGACTTGCAAGAGGAATGAAAGTGAATGGAGGTCACATGAGAACGCCAAAAGACACTCCTGACGCGGTCTTCCCTCGCTTAAGCCTTGGCAGGAGTTGTATCTCGGTTAGGGTATCCCACCACTCGTCGAAGTCATCAGTGTATTCAACGTTCCATGCCACAAAAGGAATATAGCTCTGATAAGATTTCTCCCTTCGGTCGAAATGACATCTTGGGGGTTGAACCTCTGAATCATCATTGAGGTATAATTGCGATTTAAAAAGCTCTGTCATGAATTGTGCTCCTCAGCCAAACATAGTGAATAGACTGGTAGAACCTATTAATGGTACCACTACCAGAGGTAGTGGTTTAAGCCGATTAATAAACAGAGTGCATGCCACACATGAGCTGCGAGGCGAGTGGCAGGCGGGTCTGTGTCCAAAATAAAAATTCCCATACTATCAAGGCAGGTGGTGGGAGTTCAAATAGTTGAAACAGGAGGAATAAATATCGATGTGAAATAGTAGGGGCCGACGATGGATCAACGGCCCTTGCAGTTACCAGTGACAAATCACTATTGACTAATGACGTGCACTATGATTCTGGAGGAAAGAATATGCGAAGAGTATCCAAACGAAGTTTAAAAGAGGGGCGCATTACTTTGAAGGTTGCACCATCTAAGAAGGTCATTCTGAAAAAAGCTGCTGTTGCAGCAGAAGAGGACGGTATTCCCATCAGTGCTCTGATCACGGAAGCTCTTGAAGAGTACCTGGACGAGCGTGAAGAACTTCTTTCGGAATTGGCTTCCATCGAAGAAGATTATAAAGGCTTAGAGGATGAAAAGCTTTTGAGCCTGTGCAGGGAGAGGTTGTCAAAATTGGAAATCCCATTATCCCAGGCTATAGCGGAAGAAAGAGTCAAGATGACTGTGGGGATCAACAAATACCCGGACTTTTTGAGAAGTTACGATCCCGAGACGTTCAATTAGCTCTCTATAAGCGAACGCAACTTCCTGACAGCCTTCCCGTAATCAGAGCTGCCAAAGATAGCTGAGCCGGCCACGAATACGTCCGCACCTGCCTCTGCTGCTGACTGGATGGTCTCTTGATTGATGCCTCCATCAACCTCGATGAGGACGTTCGGATTCTTTGCACGGATCATGGCTTTGAGGTCTCTTATCTTCTGTAGCGCCTGGGGAATGAATTTCTGACCACCAAAACCCGGGTTTACGCTCATGATAAGAACCAGGTCCACATCTTCCAGGATCCATTCTATGGTTGAAAGCGGCGTTGCCGGATTGAGTGCCACCCCGGCCTTTACATCGAGAGCCTTGATAGCCTGAATGGTCCTGTGCACATGCACACAGGCCTCTACCTGCACAGTCATCAGGGTACTTCCTGCCCTTGCAAAGTCTTCCAGGTATTGGTCAGGATCCTCTATCATAAGGTGCACGTCAAGCGGCAGCTCCGTAACCCGCTTTACGGCTTCAACCACAAGAGGCCCAATCGTAATATTCGGCACAAAATGGCCGTCCATCACATCTACATGGATCCAATCGGCCCCGACTCTCTCCACTGCCTTAACCTCTTCACCCAATCTCGAAAAATCCGCAGACAATATGGATGGCGCTATCAGCTTCATGTCGGCCCTCCCCGGGAAAAAGTGAGCTAAAGTGAGCTAAAGTGCCTAAAGTGAGCTAAAGTTGAAAAACTCCTAAGAAGTCGAAAAACAGGTCATTGCGAGCGGAGCGAAGCAATCTCGTGTGCAATAACTACTTGTATTTATTAGATTGCTTCGTCGTTGCACTCCTCGCAATGACTATGATCGGGACTTTTTGCAAAACCATCAAAGTTAAGGAAGGCTATCAGTTCTAAATTGTTCTCGCCGAAGGCAAATTTCCACAACTTTAGATCACTTTAGGCACTTGCACTTCGTAACATCAATCCTCAGCTATTTCAACTTCACGGAAAAGGTTCCCCGTGAGACCTATGAGAAAAAGAATGACTCAACACAAGTTCACCATCCTGGTATACGAAGACCGTGGTCTCAAGATCTTGAGGGGCCAAAAACCAGATGTGTTCTCCAGGCCGCGCAAAAGCGTCATAGAGATCATAAAGCATACCAAAGGCATTTACGCGAATCCGGATGTGCTTTTTCAAGAATCCCTCACGCACACGATGATGAAACAGACCTAGGCCCTGATCAAGAATTGGACCCTTTTCTGCCCGGTTGATGGTCAGATTCACCAGGGTCCCGGAAGCCACCTGGTAGCCGGATGGAGGTTCTTGCTCAACCACCACATCCTTGAGCAAGTCGTCTCTTTGAACAGATCGTATTTGACCAAGCCCAAGGTGCGCACGCTCCAGGATGAGGATAGCATCTTCCAGGGCCAGGCCATGCAGATAGGGCATTTTATAAGTTATGGGCCTTCTGCCAAGGCTGACTAACAGGTCGATGGAATTACCCCGCGTGACAACTGTACCGGGGGACGGCACCTGACTCATGACCTCACCATTAGCAGCCCGTTCGCTAAAGGAGCGGGACAAAACACCTTGAGACAGGCCGTTTTCTTCCATAATGATATTTGCCTGCCGTATATCCATCCCCACAAGATTCGGCATCACCAAGGTCTTCGGCCCTTTTGAGATGATGATGCGAACATCGCGATCTTTTTTGACTTCGCTACCCGGTCCTGGATCCTGGTATGCCACATGATTTTTCGGTACGTCAGTCCTGTATTCGAACCCACTCACCTTGGTATTGAGTCCCAGATCAGTGAGAATGTCCAGGGCATATACCACGTCTTTTCCCACAAGTTCTGGGACCACCACCGTATCTTCGCTTTTCACAATAAACCTCAAGGTGAGATATCCGCTGATCCCCGCAACCCCGAGAAAAGCGCCAAGCAGGACTGCTACTTTAAGAAAATGCCTCATATTGTGGTCCTTCTGTAAACATTTACCGCAGAGCACGCGGAGGACGCAGAGGAGAGTATTCGATCATTGGCCAAACAACGCATACCGTTGACCAGTAATCAGTGAGCAGTGAGCAGCGAGCAGCGAGCGATTCCAGTCAGACGATTTCAGATATCATCTCTGCGCAACCGTTCACTCCCCCCTTTCGTAAAGGGGGGCCGGGGGGGATTTTTGTTTGTAGCTGGCAGATAAATCCCCCCTAACCCCCCTTTTTCAAAGGGGGGACTAAATAGATATCATCTCTGCGCTCTTTGCGGTCTCTGCGGTGAACTGTTACTTCCTTTTCAGACGTACTGCAAAAAATCCGTCCATGTCGTGCTCGTGAGGTAAGCTTCTGAAAAAGCCCGAGCTGTCCACCAGGCGTTCATCCACATCCAAGAGCCCAAAGGGTTCTCGATCTATAACAAATTGGGCTTGATTCTTCAAAAAGTCTTCCACCACATACTCGCCTTCCTCGGGCTCAAGACTACACACACAGTAAACCAGGCGTCCACCTCTTTTGATTAAGGGGGCAAGGCAGCCAAGGAAATGCAGTTGATCGGCCCGAAGTCTATTGAGATCCATCTCGGTTTTTTTCCATTTGGCGTCCGGATTCCTACGAAGCACACCAAGACCAGAACAAGGCGCATCAAGCAAGATCCGGTCAAAAGTACCGGAAAGCGAAACAGAAATGGACTCTGACAGGTCATGGTGCCAGGTGGTAACCGCGGAAATGCCAAGGCGCGCCAAAGATGTCTTGAGCCGGTGCAATTTCCATGACTGCTTTTCCATTGCTTTAATCTTGCCGCGATCTTTCATGAGCTGCGCAATGTGGCCCGTCTTGCCGCCAAACCCGGCACAGGCGTCCAGGACTGTTTCACCCGGTTTTGGATCAAGCAGATGAGTCACGAGTTGCGCAGCCTCATCCTGTACCTGAAACCAGCCATCCCTGAACGAAGGGATGTCGGCAACCGCATGCCTCAATCCTCTAAGGGAGAGTCCATCAGGGGCAAATCTGGTTGGTGTAATTTGCCTGACATGGTCTCTCAGTGAGTTGAGCAGCTCCTGTCGGCTAACCTTGAGAGTGTTGGCCCGAACTGTCACGGGAGGAACCTGATTGTTCGCCCTGCAGAGCCGCTTTGTCTCTTCTACACCCAGACGCTCCACCCATCGTTCGACCAGCCACAAAGGGTGGGATTCTCTTATGGCAATGGCCTGAACCGGATCATCAGCATAATCCGGCAGCGGGACCTCTTTTGCTCTCCGCGCCGCAGATCGCATTACACCGTTTACAAAGCGGACCACCCAAAAGGGTTCTCTATCCTTGGCCATCTCCACAGAATCGTTTACTGCGGCCGACGGAGGAATACGGGAATGAAAAAGGATTTGATAGAGGCCCAGCCGAATAATGTTTAAAACAAATGGGTCTATCTTGCGGATGGGAGTCTTTGAAAGTTGGCAGATCACCCAGTCAAGGCGGCTCCGCCACCGAAGCACACCATACACCAGTTCAGTAGCCAGGGCTCGGTCTTTCCTTATGAGCTGCGGCTCTCGTTCAAAGGCCCTGTCAAGGAGACGTACCGGGAAGGCATTTGAGTCATCCAGGCCGTTTAAAATCGAAAGGGCAATACGACGGGAAACGGCTACCATGCTCAGCTATCCAAGGAGTGTGCCGGCCGGCACAGGACAGCCCCTTAAGAAATCTTCAACCGGAAGGCGTTTTGCAGATTCAAGTTGCACCTCTTCTATGGCCAATATGCCGCGCCCTGTTGCAATATTGAAGTCCCCTGGAAATCCTTCTAAAACAGTACCTGGTTTTTCCCTGGCTGCCTTTTGAAGGTCTTTGGCCTTCAATACCTTGAGCCTTTTGCCAAAAAGGAAGGTAAAGGCACCCGGCCAGGGGGTCATCCCTCGAATAAAGGCATCCACTGACCTGGCGTCGCTGGTCCAGTCTATGCGCCCGTCTTTCTTTTTCAGTAAAGGTGCATAA
>DAOVEU010000201.1:0-4724 GCA_030668805.1 Desulfobacterales bacterium | reverse complement strand
GGAATCATTCAAGGGTTTGGTTCCAAACTGAAATCACAAAGCGAGAGGAAGAGGAAGAGGAAGGTTAAGGATACCTGCCCGCTCGTGCCTCGCAGTGGCAGGCGGGAGCGGGCGCTCATCAAAATCGAAGACCCTTTACTCAAGAAATATGTAGGATACAAATATCCCCGCACTCTTAGCATTAGTGGAAAGGCTTTAAGTCACGATCACAACGTAGTGAAAGACGGAGTGAGTGTTGGCAAAAAACTCGTGATTTCCAAAGGGATCACGGAGAGAGGAAAAAACAGAAGGCTTCTGATAGAAGACAAAAAAGAAAGATAGATCTGGCTGAACGAGAACTTGTAAGATAAAATCGGAGCTATCCCTCCTCATTAATCCTATCTCTCAAAACCCCGGAGCATTTGAAAGTCAGCACTCTCCTCGATCCCAGCATCATATCTTCACCAGTCTGAGGATTTCTGCCTCTACGTTTCTTTTTATCCTTCACACAGAATTTCCCAAACCCGGTGATCAGCACATCCTCACCGGATGCCAGGGTTCTCTTCATGATTTCTAGAAGGGTTTCGGTGACTTGAATGGATTTGGCCTTAGGGAGGCCGAGTCTGTGATGGATGCTGTCAATGATGTCGGCTTTTGTGAGGGTCATGGCGAGGGCTCCTATGTCGGTTTTTGGGTCTTCATAACTTCAAGTGATTGGTTTGTCAACGTATTGGGAAAGCATAAGGATCCTCTTAGTGATACCGATATTCCCGGATCACCGCTCCTATCACCCCAAGAATCCTGGTCTCCGGAGAAACACCCCGGTACGGTCATTTTTCCTTACAGGGCAGGCGCAGACTAACGCAGATAAATAGATCCCCCGGCGGCAGACCTATTGCCAGTTTCTGTCCGTGTCTGTCCGCGTGGGTCTGTGGCTAATTTCTATCAGAGGCCTGTGAGACAGATACGGTCACAGTTTGAAAGAAATACAAATATTTTTTTTTGGAGGGAGCTTGGGGTCAGTTTTTGGCCGAGGTGAATGGGTGGGGGGATCGATGGGGGATCGATGGGGACGTCCGTAAATAAGTAAGTAACTCAATCTATGAGTTGATAGTTATGGTGTTTGGCTATCCGCTCTCCCCTGCTAACAGCATAACCTACACCTGGCCCGCTCATATTAAGTAGTTTTGCCAGGTCCGTCAATGCATATCCCAACTCACGAACCGCCCAGTAGCAAAACAAGCTCCTGGCTTCAACTCGAATCTTTTCCCTGCTCTTAGAATAGATTTCTTTCGGATCTATCTCGTATATCTCACAGACTCTTTGCTCAACGCTTTTGAGATCGTAGCCCAAACTCTTCAGCTCATAATACCGGTCAAACTTCTCGTCAGCCTGTGAAAGTACTTCCAGGACAAAATCGCTCTCACCCAGAATACGCTGGTCTCCCTTGATTCGATCCTGACCTCTTTGCCGCGACTTCCTGGCCTCAACCCAACCGCCAAGACTGCGAATCAATCCGCCTCCAACCAGCTCAGGCCTGCGGCCCTGGTCGATACCAGCTTCTACATAGGAAAGATAGCGCCTTCTTGCAGCAGCAATCTGCTTTGAAAAATACGACAGCACATATCGAGTGTCCTGCCACTTTTGCTCAGTGTTGCCCATTAATACGCTGTGGCCGCAGTATTTATATTTGTTGAGCTGGCCCATATCGGCTACAAGTTTTGCCCTCAAGGGGTTCAAATGAATATAGCGAACCAGTTCCTTCAAATAAACATCTTCCTGGCAGATGATAGACTTATAACGGTTTTGAAAAAGCTGTCCGTGACGCTTGTGCCTTCTATTAAAGCTCACAGCATAGCCTGTAAGCAGCCGCCTCATCACTGTTGATAGACCCACGTCTCCGGTACGAAATAAAAAATGGGCATGATTTGATATCAATGCCCATGCATAACAGGCCATATTGGCTTCTGGCAGAATGTTGCTTATGCGATCAAGAATATCATCCCGATCCGCATTGTCCAAAAATATCTTCCGCCGCTCTATACCGCGGATAATAACATGATGCAGTACTCCGGGCGCATCAAGACGTGCTAATCTTGGCATGAAGTGCTACATACCACCAAACCGGCTCCATGTCAAGTTACTTATTTATTTACGGGCGTCCCCATTGCCGCCCTCTTTTTGTGTCAATTTATTTTCTTATCAGCGTCCCCCTTTCGCGCTAAAGAGGATAGCAGGGCATCGACATCTGCTTTACTCCCTTTAAACGGACCAGGGCCTTCTAGTTTCAGAGTGGCCATTGCAGCCGCAAATTTTGCGGCAATCTCAGGTGGAGTTCCTTTTAGACGCTCATACAAATACCCTGCCATATAGGTATCACCGCACCCTGTGGGGTCTACCGGCTTTCTTGGAGACCAGCTCGGGATTTTGTGAAATATTCCTTCAGCATACACAAGTGATCCTCGACTTCCCATAGTTATTATCACCTCTTCCGGGCCCAGGGAGGCAAGAACTGCAGCAGCCCTTTGCACATCGTTGTCTCCGGAAAGGATGAACGCCTCGGTCTCATCTGCCTTTAAGACATGTACACATCCAAGCCACTTTTCCTTGTCTTGCCAATCCTCCTGGGCTACCACCCCAAGCCGGGCTGGTCTCACCATGCCTTGCACATCTAATGAGACGATCTTTGCTTTTCTGGCAGCTTGTTTCAAGACCTGTAAAGGGATGTCCTGCCTGACCAGAGGGCCAAAATGGAACGCGCTCGCGCTGAACTCCTCCACGTCTTCCCCTAAAAAAGGAGTGCCTATCGCCTTGATTACCTGTGTGCGCGTACCGAGATCATCTTCGCTATACGTGTTCTCAAAGATCGACGTGGCGTTTCCTTCTTTCCAAAAGACTGCAACTTTGTTTGCGTTTAGCTCACGCAGCAGAGATTCCTTATCGTTTCTTGCCCCTTTGGTCACAACCGCCACGTTCAGACCAAGCCTCTTCAAGGCCAGTGCTGTGTAATATGCCGTGCCCCCTGTGGTTGTCCTCGTTGTCTGGCCAACCCTCACAATGTCTTTAGTTACATGGCCCACCACGCAAATATCAAAATCAGACAAGGCAACCGACGCCCTTTCAGTGTCCAACGTACGATTCATGGTGATTCACTATACTCGATGATCTATTATTAATGAGGACGGAGGATGCGGAAGATCCTTAAATAATTCAATAACACAGGACGTTATTTAGTTATTTAGGGACGTCCCGCATTTCGCGCATGGACACTTTCTTGAAGCTCTCGCATCAGAGTTATTCAACTTAGCCTGCCCCGTGAAATCATGTTTGCTTTTATTTAACTGGGGTCAACTTAGTCAAAGACGTCCCCTATTTTCCCCCTATTTTCCCCCAATATCAAGGGCAGACCCCTTCCTGCCTTAGCGAAGTAGGAGGTCCTTAAAGAAATCAAGGAAGGTTTCTTCTTTGTAATCTTTAAATTCACCAGCATCCAAAAAGGAACCGTCGCAAATAACACAACTCTCAAACCGAATATGAGGCTGTTCCGCATCTACCATTCTTATCATTTGAGTCTTGCATCTGGGACATTTGATTTTTCCAATTTTGTTGTACTCTCTTCCAACCTTCGGATCACCCACATCTACAAGCTCTGATCCTTCCAGCCTTTTCAATGCTTCTTTCTCAAGACGATCAAACCAGATACCCCTGCAATTGGTGCAACGGTACACCTCAATGCCATGAAATGTGACCTTCTCCATGAAGGATTTACACTTGGGACATTCCATAACTTTAACTTTACGTCGAACACCTGACAATTTTGGCCCCCTATCTCAAGATCGAGTGATCCCGACAAAAGATGAAATCTTCACCTCAACAAGATTGAGATGTCCTATGCTCTTCTGAATACTTGACACCGTTTCAACCTTTTTCTTAATTCGCCGGATTACTCTCCGGACGACCTGCCCCGCTGTTTGCCCTTGGCATCTCGATGCGCTCTTCTTAAAAGCATGATTTTGACCCCAAAAATGCCATCCTAAGCCCTAAAATTGCGGGCGATTTTGCAGGATTATCAAGTGAGCCTGGGTAGTTATCGTGGTCCGACCCCGACATCCCGACATCCACATTTTTGCACCATCCACTGCAGAAGCTATGAACTCATCGGCATCCGAATGAAGCCGCCCCTTGTAGCGTGCTTCGACAAATCGGAGATATCTCGTCACCACATCCAGCGGCTTTTGCAGATCATGTGAGGCCACATAAGCGAACTGCCTCAGTTCCTGATTGAGCTCGTTCGCATGGCGTCGCAGCCGCTCCTCAACCTGCTTGTGCTCAAGTGCTTCTTCTTCCAGCTCCTTGACCCTTTGCTCCAATTCTTCATAACTTGGTTTTCTGGGCATGAGCACATTCCCTTTATCAGCACTTCTTGTCACCTTAGCGCTCGTTTTCGCAATAGAGACAGTTATCCGGCCTCTTAACTGACCGGATAGCTAGCGGTTTCAGTCTATGACCGGATGACCGGAAGGTTCGTGCAGAGCGTGCATAATTCGTTAAGGAGGGCTTCTCCTCCAGGTACTTTGTGGCGTATGTCGTCTGGGATATTGTAATCCTGATCAGAAACATGAACGCTTGTCTGAGGCAATATGTCCTGCGATAGCTGGATGCCAGTTTGAGCTGATTTCCCGTCCCTGCCCTGCCTGCCCCGTAGGAACTATCGTACTGGGGTGCAATGCGGCAGCCTATTCCTC
>DAOVEU010000140.1:0-5770 GCA_030668805.1 Desulfobacterales bacterium | reverse complement strand
CGCGCCAGGGCGGGCTTTAGGCACTTTTTTAGTTCCAGCTTACGTGAGATATACATCCTGACACAAAATACGTCACCGAATTTACGAGTTAGAGCACCTATCGTTTGGCGTCGAGTTTCAGCAGATGGCCCATCTTCGCTTTCTTACAGCTAAGATATTTCTGGTTATACTCATTAGGCGTTATTTCAATAGGCACCTGTTCGACTATGCTCAGGCCATAACCTTCAAGTCCCACGATCTTCTTTGGGTTGTTGGTTATAAGGCGCATCTTGCGCACACCCAGATGCACCAGTATTTGAGCGCCAATGCCATAATTCCTTAAATCGGATTCGAACCCGAGCAGCTCATTGGCCTCCACCGTGTCGTAGCCCTGATCCTGCAACGCATACGCCTTCAACTTGTTGAGAAGTCCGATGCCCCGGCCTTCCTGGCGGATGTAAAGAAGAACCCCTATGCCTTCTTGTTCTATCATTTTCATGGCAGCATGAAGTTGTTCTCCGCAGTCGCACCGCATGGAACCAAACACATCACCGGTGAGACATTCCGAATGAACACGCACCAGGACGGGCCTGGCAGAATCGATTTCCCCCTTGACCAGGGCGATATGCAGCAAGTCATCCACATCGTTTTCATAAACAGTGGTCTTAAAACCACCTGCGATACTGGTCGGAATGGCTGTGGTGGCCACAGGATGTACGAAGCACTCGGTTTGGAGTCGGTATTCGATCAGGTCTGCGATGGTGCAGATTCCGATATGATGCTTTTCTGAGAATATTTCCAGGTCAGGCATCCTGGCCATCATGCCGTCTTCATTCATGATTTCACAGATTACCCCCGCTGGCCTTAAGCCCGCAAGCCGTGCGAGATCTACAGACCCTTCTGTCTGTCCGGACCGAACGATAACGCCACCCTTTCGCGCGCGAAGCGGAAATATATGGCCAGGCCGTACCAGATCAGACGGTCTGGCATCATCTGCTACAGCAGCGAGGATCGTTGTGGCCCGGTCTGCGACCGAGATCCCCGTGGTCACGCCGTGTCGAGCCTCTATGGACACGGTAAAGGCGGTCTCGAAGCGTGAGGTATTATTGTCCACCATGGGAGGCAAGTCCAGAGCCCTTATTTTTTCCGGGGTCAATGACAGGCAGATCAGCCCCCGGCCATATTTAGCCATGAAATTGATCGCCTCGGGTGTTACCTTTTCGGCAGCCATGGTGAGGTCCCCTTCGTTCTCGCGGTCCTCGTCATCAACGAGAATGACCATCTTGCCTTGCCTGATCTCTTCTATTGCTTGTTCTACGGTCAAGCGTGCCATGTTGTTCCCCTTACATAAACCCTGCCTTTGTGAGCAAGGTTTCATCAATGGATGAAGTCGTATCCCTTGTGTCAGTGTACCCGTTAGCAAAGGGCTGTGTAAAGCGCTCCACGTATTTTGCTATCATATCAGTCTCGATGTTGACCGGATCTCCTACTTTCTTAAAGCCCATGGTGGTCATTTTGGCTGTGTGAGGGATTATGCTAACTTCAAAAGTGCCTTTTTTGCACGCATTTACTGTAAGACTGATGCCATCAACGGCAACGGAACCTTTTTGAACAACGTAGCGGGAAAGGGCTTCTGGCACTCCAAACGAAAAAAGAGTGGCATTGGCCACAGCCCGCTTGGCCTGAACCACGCCAACGCAATCAACGTGTCCGGTTACCATGTGCCCATCAAGACGATCACCAAGACGGAGTGCCCGCTCCAAGTTCACCCTGTCTCCCACCTTTGCCTGGCCCAGCGTCGTCTTTGAGAGCGTCTCAGGGGCCACGTCAACTTCAAAGATATTGTCCTGAAAATGGACAACGGTCAGACAGGCCCCGCTCACAGCAATGCTATCACCAACCTTGATCTTGTCCATATGAAAATCGGCTTCAATACCCATGCGCAGGCCGCCTGCCGTGCGGCTTAGGGATTTAACCGTTCCAAGACCCTCTATTATGCCGGTAAACACGTCGCGTTACGTCCCTAAACGATTGCTATTTTTTTCCCATGACAGGGTTATCTCGCCCGCTCCCTGCGGTCGCTTGAGCACTCAGAGATCACTGTGATAATTTCTTTGGCCTGATTTTTGAGGGGGAAAATCAGGCCAAAACACTCAGCCCCTGACGGGGCATTTATGATCCGACAGAGACTCCTGCGCTGGCAGGATGGCAGCTTGAGCTGAATCCTCCTCTCAAGGATTCAGCTCAAAACCTCCGTGCCTCTGTGAACTCTGTGAGAGATCGAAAGCGCCCCCGTGATCAGTGATGCTATCTATTCAGGTATCCCTCGATCATTACGTCGTCTTCAAATCGATGAACCGAAATATCTTTAAGCCTCATGCTTTGTTCCATGAACTCAACGCCCGGTCCGGCGCATACGGGAACCCCGTCGTCGCCGCCATAAATCTTGGGGGCATAAAAAATGTAGACCTTGTCTACGATGCCGGCCCTCAAGGCTGAACCATTGACGCAGCTTCCCCCTTCGATTAGGAGGCTGGTAATGCCCATCCTGCCCAGCTCTCTTGCAAGGGCAGTGAGATCAATCTGCCCCCTGACGTCCTTCAAGGCAAGAAGACGCACCCCCGGTCTTCCCAGCATCCTTCTCTTTTCGGCCGGGGCCGAACTACCGGTGACAATTAAGGTATCAGAATCGGAAGCAAGATGCAACAGCCTTGCATTCGGGGGTATCGATAGATGGGTATCGAGCACGATCCGTATGGGGTCTGATCCTTTACGGCCTTCAAGGCGTGTTGTCAGCCGGGGGTTGTCCTTAAGGACGGTTCCTATACCCACCATGATCGCGTCAACGGCATGACGGAGCTCATGGACGAATTGTCTTGAAAGGGGATTGGTGATCCACTTGGAATTCCCTGTACGTGTCGCAATGCAACCGTCAAGCGTAGCCGCACATTTCAGGATGACAAAGGGCAACGATGTGGTGACGTATTTGATGAAGATTTCATTGAGACGGTGACATTCGTCTTCACAGACCCCAACCGACACGTCCAGGCCCTGACTTGTCAGAAAAGCAAGCCCGCCGCCGGTCACCTGCGGATTGGGATCTTTCATTCCTGCTACGACTCGTCTAATACCATTTTTCAGGATTGCTTGCGTGCACGGTGGTGTCCGGCCTGTGTGGTTGCACGGCTCGAAGGTCACATAGAGCGTGGCTCCCCTGGCTTTTTCCCCAGCGTCATTAAGGGCGTGGATCTCGGCATGGGGGCCGCCCGCGGTTTGATGGAAACCTTTTCCCACTACCGTGCCGTCTTTAACAATAACCGCGCCCACCATCGGGTTGGGGGAGGTCCAACCACGACCCTGTTCGGCCAGCTCAAGGGCCATTTTCATGTAAGTTACGTCCACGATTAACGTCTTGGAATTTCTATCCGCCTACGGCGGAAAATTCCTGCCACTTTGGTCGAAGCCCCTAAGTTCTTCTCCTGGGAACATCGAGAAGATTCTTTAGTTGGGACATAAAGTCATTGATGTCTTTAAACTCTCGGTATACCGAGGCGAACCGGACATAGGCCACGTCATCCAATTCATGGAGTTTGGTCATGACCCGTTCACCCACCACTGAGGAGGGAATCTCTTTTTCCCCCGTCTCCTGGAGTTCCCTCTCAAGTTCATCCACAAACTCCTCGAGCGTGTTGATGCTAATGTTTCGCTTTTGACAGGCCTTCTGCATCCCCACAAGGACTTTGGTCCGATCAAAGGTCTCCCGCCTGCCATCCTTTTTGATCAGGACAAGGGACAACGCCTCAAGCCGTTCATAGGTAGTGAATCGGTGCTTGCAGCCTAAACATTCACGGCGACGCCTGACAGCATTTCCCTCCTTAGTCATCCTCGAATCAATGACCTTGTTCTCCATCTCACTGCAATATGGGCATTTCATAGTTCGTTATCCCTTATCTGATTGTCGATTGATGATTTGTTTCAATGGGGTATTCACTTGGCTCAGGCACCCACAAAGCATATGTGGAGATTACCACAAAACACTTTCTTCTGATCTGCAAAACCACGTCCTATGGGCGTGGATTCTTTACTCCGGTTCCGATGCTCTGCGTCGGAACGAGACAAACGTCAGGAGGCGAATATCAGGAAATGACAATATGTACAATATGTAGTGCATCCCTCAGCAAACTGGATACTCGGATCTATTTTATTATACATCAATCATCAATCGTCGATCTGGGTAACTTTCACTCCGGCAGCCTTCAACATCTCTTCTGCCATGGGGTCTGCATAGCCTTCCTGATATATGATCTCGCAAATGCCAGCGTTGATGAGCATCTTAGAACAGATGGAACAGGGGAGGTTCGTGCAATAGAGCGTAGCCCCCTTGATGGAAACCCCGTGATAGGCAGCTTGAATAATGACGTTTTGTTCGGCATGAAGCCCTCGACACAGTTCATGTCGCTCACCAGAAGCCACCCCCAGTTCCTCACGCAAACACCCAATATCGAGGCAATGAGGGAGTCCTGTGGGCGCTCCGTTATAGCCGGTTGCCAGAATTCGTTTGTCTTTTACGACAATAGCCCCTACCCGGCGACGGCGACACGTAGAGCGCTTTGCCACCAGGAAGGCGATATCCATGAAATATTCTTTCCAGGAAGGACGGCTCATACGAAGGGGCTCATCCTTCGTCCATTTTCTCTATGCGGCGTTGATGACGTCCCCCTTCAAAGGGGGTCTCAAGCCAGGTCTCTACCAACTCCAGGGCCAGGGTGTCACCGATCAGTCGGCCGCCCATGGCCAGGATATTGGAGTCGTTGTGGCGCCTGCTCATGATGGCTGAAAAAAGATCGTTGGCCAGCGCGGCACGCACACCACGAAAGCGGTTGGCAACCATAGACATTCCCAGTCCAGTTCCACAGATTAAGATGCCGCGATCAACAGTACCGTCTGACACCTTTTGGGCCACCTTTTTCCCAAAGTCGGTATAATCCACAGATTCGTCACTGTAAGTCCCAACGTCTTCAACTTGAACAGCCCGCTTCTGGAGATAGGCTTTCACCTTTTCCTTCATTGGATAACCCGCATGATCTGACCCGATGATAATCTTCATGATGACATGTCATCCTACCATGATCCTCCCCCACCAGGGGGAAATGATCCGAATTCGTCCTGTTATTTCCCCTCACCTACGAACCGTACCTTCCAATCAAAAATCCCCCTAAACCTGCCCGCCACCCGCCTGCCATCGCCAGGGACACCGGGCAGCCTCAATGCTCGCATCGGGGGCAATGGCGGGCAGGTTGCCGTGTGCCTGCCCGCCATTGCCAGAGATGCCAGCACATAAGCTCAATGCTGTCTCAGGCGTTGGCAGGCGGGTGCCGGCACTGTAGGTCTGCTAGGAGCCAGGCGTTGGCACCTGCCCGCCATTGCCAATAAACGAAGTGCACCTGCCCGCCATTGCCACGTATGCCAGGATTGAAGCTGTATCCTGTGCCAGGCGCTGGCAGGCGGGTGCCCCACATGAGCTCCCAGGCGAGTGGCAGGCGGGGGCGGGTCCCCCTTTAAAAAGGGGGACTTTGCGGTATTTCCTTTGATTCCCCCCTTTTTCAAAGGGGGGGGGGTTAGGGAGGATTTTTGATGGTTCCCCTAACTAGTGGATGCGCCCTCGACATCCCTTCTCAGGAATGTTCTTTTATATAGTTAATGGAATCTTGAACCGTTTGGAGTTTTTCTGCCTCTTCATCAGTGATCTCGATGTCAAACGCTTCTTCCATGGCCATGATCAATTCAACCA
>DAOVEU010000212.1:0-4506 GCA_030668805.1 Desulfobacterales bacterium | reverse complement strand
GCATTGTAATTTCAAGGTATTATTCCAGCGATCCAGTTGTGGAAGTTCAAAACTTGCTCCCTTATCCAAAGCTTCTTTCATGAAAAGCCAGCCCGCTAAAGAGGTTTGTGTAAGTAAAAGCGCCCCTCCTATGAGGCTGAGTTCAAAGGCCCTTCAGGTCAATCTGGAAGCCACAGATCGTGCTATCACCATTGATGCCAGGTACCTGCCTCTTCGAGAAGTAGTCAAGGATCTTCCCGGTCTTGTTCGCCAGACAGAAGCCTTCCTGTGTGAATTGAATCATCCATTCAAGAATTGGGACTATGTGGTGCAGGAGATGCGCCGTTACGCCTTGAGCAACTTCTCCGTCTATTATGAACATCCACAAGGGCCTCAGGTGGTTCAGATTATCTTGAACGAATGGTTTGACGCCCTTGCCTTTTCATTCGACCAGTCGGTGCACGCCAATGCCCTGGACAATATCGTCTCCTTTGTCGAAAAGATCCTGATCGAGGGAACGGGCAGGCTAAAAGATGGCATGTCTACCCTTTCCGGGGTATTTGAACGTCTGGCCAGTTTGTCTGATGAGCAATTCTTTTTTTTGGCCAGTGGTTACTATCAACTGAAGAGAATCGGGCGGATCGTATCTCGATCCAGAGCAAATGAATTCGATTTCTCGGTTTTTAACCGCCTCCTACGCAAGACACTTCAGACCTCTTATCAATACTGGCTCAACCAGCAAGACCCGGCAACATGGTTCGATGAATCCCTTGTTCACACAGAAGAACAGGCCAACGGAATGTTTAAGAATATCTCTCATGAGCAACTCCGTGCATTGATGGGGAGGCTGAGCCAGATCGATCAGAACAGAGGTTTTGAGTTGGAATTGAGCCAGCTCCTTGAACTTCCCAACTTTGCCGATATTGTAAACGCCTACCGGCAATTGCCGGACAGCATCGAACACCGTGAAACCCGTGCCCACGAGGGGTCAATCAAGAAGCTCCGGAGCCTCCTTAAGATCCTGGAGGCCAGGGGGCTTTCATCCATACATGAAGAAGCCCTGGGAGCGGTGAATCTTTGCTTGAGTGCGATTATCCACGTGAAGAAGACAGAGGACATCGAATATCTCCTTGTCAAGACCTTTGAAGCCTTGGGCCAAAGCATCCAAAAATTCCCGGGGGCTGCCCTCCAGGCCCTGGAAAACATAGGCAGCGACATCTTCAAGGGTGATGATAGCGACCTGGTGGACCTCTTTATACAGCATACGATTGATTTAGGGTTTCAGTGTCCGGAATTGAGGGGAACGACGAATGAGTGGAAGGTGAAGGTGAACCCGGCCCATGTGCCCAATATCAAGGTATGGCTTCATCTGATTGAGACACATCCCAAATGGAGCAAAAGGCTGATCTCTGCTCTCATTGTGAACCTGAAACTTGCCGGCCTGCATATTAAGGATACTGATCTTTTCCAGAAGGAGATCAGTCTCTTTCTAAAGAGTGAAATCGCCCCGGTTTACAACCAGGCAAAGCAGGTCGCCAAGCTCTTTCCTGTCTATTTCAATGAGATAAATGCAGAAGGTCGAATCAGAGACGTCTCAACCGAGATCGATGAGATTTTGAACCGCGAAGACGTCCTGATACACTTCTTCAGGAAGCAGTCCCATGTGGAAAGCAGTAACCTTTTGATAGATTTTGGCCTTGAAATCGTAAATTTTTGGCGCACCAGAGACAAAACGCCTCTCGCGCCTTACGTGGCTCCTGAGGTTTTCCACGCCATTCCGGAAAAAGGGCCTGAGGTGGATGGCGCCCACGCGGTCATCAAGGAGCTGTTCGAGAAATCCGGGATTGACGATCCTCGCGAACTCCTCAGCCTTGATATGGCCGTTATCGACAGCCATCTATCCCGGGTTTCTGATGAGCTAAAGGTAGACAGAGAACGAGTCCACCTGTTGATGGAGTTTTTGAAGCTCCTCGACCAGAAATACAACCTGAACCGTTTCAAATTGGACGAGATCATAAAGGAGGCCGCTATCAAGGGATTACCCAGGACTGATCGCCTTGAAAAGGCCCTTCAAATGGAACACCGATCTGATCGTTTGCAAGGTATCCTCAACTATCTCAAGCGATTGAAGCAGATCATCCTATCGCCGAAAGAGTTTAGGATCTCTGAAGATATTTACCGCAAACGGCATATTGCTGCTGATATCCCTTCAATGTACGGAACCTATCATGAGCGAAAGTTTGATGCCCTGGGGCTGACCTTCCGCCTGGAAAACCTTGCCAATGTTCTGTTTGAGGAACTGATTGCATCTATCAATTTAGAATTCTTGACCCGAATGACCTTTTCCCGGATTGCCGACTGCATCCACTTGCTTGTTCAGGCGATGGCCCTTGACGGGATCATCGTCAAGCCCCTCAGGGATTATTCGAACCTCCTGACCCATGCCATCCGAGTCAGGCGCTTCTCTTCTACCCAATATTTGGACATTTTCCGTGGGCTTTCACAGGCCGAGCAGCAAATACTTAACACCCACTTCACCAGTATCCATAAGGAGAACCTGGAGCGGATCACCAGGCAACTGGGTCCTGACAAGCTTCTTCCTAAATATCACATAAAGGAAGGCGAGGCGGTTACTGAAGAAATCATAAACAAGGTTTCGGAAGCCTTTTTCCGTGATATTGTTGCAACCACTTTTGGCTTTCAGTATCTGGACAACTTTGTCAGCAGGACTATTTGCACCCTGTCGCGTCAATCCGAAGAACTCAGCCAGAAAAACGTAGATATTCTCCTTAGTTATGACCCGGGCAGCACTATGTGCAGCATTCACAACCCTGTGAATTCTATCAAGGATCCCATCTACCTGGGGGGGAAAGGTTACAACCTTGCGAGGCTGGCGGGTTTCAAGATGCCGATTCCGGAAGGATTTGTTGTTACAACAGAGGTCTTCAGGTGCCTTGGGATGCTCAGTACCTTCAGACAGGCCAGGGAGGATTTGAGGGGAAAGATTCTGTTTCAAGTCAATCAGTTAGAAAAACAGACCAACAGACGGCTTGGAGATCCTGAAAATCCTCTGCTCTTGTCGGTTCGCAGCGGGGCTGCGATTTCTTTACCCGGGATGATGGATACGTTCCTTAATGTAGGGATAAATGAAACCGTTGTGGAGGGTCTTATTCATGGAACGGGCAATCCCTGGTTTGCCTGGGATAATTATCGGCGTTTTCTCCAGTCCTGGGGCATGTCTTACAACATGGAACGAGACCTGTTCGATGCCATCATAAACGAATACAAGGCCAGATATGGCGTGGAGCGGAAAAGGGATTTTACGGCGCAGCAGATGCGAGAAGTGGCTCTGGCCTATCGAGAGGCCGTGTCTGATGTGGGTGTGGCTCTTATTGATGATCCATATGAGCAACTGTTTCAGGCGATCTGGCAGGTATTTCATTCCTGGAATTCGGATAAGGCCAGGACCTACCGGGATATCATGGGGATTTCCGATGATTGGGGTACCGCGGTGATTGTGCAGAACATGGTATACGGTAATTTGCATGATCGGGCCGGTTCGGGTGTCGTGTTTACCCATGATCCAAAGGAGTCTCTGGACAAGGTCATGTTGTGGGGCGATTACACGACTCGTAACCAGGGCGAAGACGTGGTATCCGGCCTGGTTAAGACCTGGTCCGTTTCAGTGAAACAGAAAATGGCGGAGGCCCGGGACCAGGATCATGCCTTAGAGGAGGCATTCCCCGAAGTCTTCCGGTCTTTGCGGGATATGGCCAGGGGTCTTGTCTATGAGGAGGGGTGGGGCGCACAAGAAATCGAGTTCACGTTTGAAGGCCCGACAGCAGACAAGCTCTACTTATTGCAATCCCGTGATATGGTTGTCCACAAGACAAAGCAATACCCTCCCTTCGTGCCCACCCCTGGACTCAAAAAGGCTTTCCTGGCAAAGGGGATTGGGGTGAGCGGGGGCGCCCTTTTTGGGAGGATTGTCTTTTCACTGGACGACGTTAACCGATTTCGGAAACAGGAGCCCAGTACGGCGCTCATTCTGATTCGCTCTGATACCGTGCCAGACGACATACGTGAGATATCGGCAGCAGACGGGCTTTTGACAGGCAGGGGTGGAGCCACATCACACGCGTCCATTGTGGCCCATCAGTTGGAAAAGACAGGCGTGGTTGGGTGTTCCGATCTGGTGGTTTATGAAAAAGAGGGCCGGGTTCTCCTCAAGGGAAAGACCTTGCGGTGTGGGGACTTCCTGAGTATTGATGGCCAGAAGGGTTTTGTTTATGAGGGTCGACATGAGATTCAATAATGGATTGCGGAATGCGGAATGCGGAATGCGGTATAAATTGGACTGGATACTGGATACTGGATACTGGATGCTTGATATTTGATACTGGAGACGGGTTGGGGATTGTGGAATAAATCCGAGCTGTGCGGTTAGATGCTCTGTAATCCATAAATAGACGACAGAGAAGACTTATCACGCCCGCCCTGGCGCGACGTGCCTGGAACAAGTTGTTG
>DAOVEU010000156.1:0-5532 GCA_030668805.1 Desulfobacterales bacterium | reverse complement strand
ACATCTGCAAGTATCCTTTTAACAACCTGGACATCCCTGGCCTTGAAGGCAAGATGGCGGTTCACGATTGCATCCAGCCTTTTCCGGGCAGCCGCTGAGGGGAATCTGAATATTTTCATTTTGACAGCCAAGAAGCCATTTGATATTTTTGGATCTGTGCGGTTAAGAAACTATTGAAAATCTATCACGAAAGTGCGAAAGTGCGAAAACACGAAATAAGACCTGGAAATCAAGTTGCTAAGATTTTTTTCGTGTTTTCAACCTTTCGTGTTTTCGTGATAATTCTTTTTTGCGTGTTTTGCATAATCTGATATGTAACCGCACAGGTCGATATTTTTTGTTTACAAACGAAACACAGCCCCAAAGTAATCCACTGCCCTGCGGAGGCCTTCCTCAAGGGGGACTTGGGTTTTGTAATTCAGGGTTTGCTCGGACAGAGTGATGTCAGCCCAGGAATGGCGCACATCGCCAGGTCTGGGATCGGTATAGACGGCCTCTGCATCCGCCCCTGTAATTTTTCTCAACAGGGCTAAGAGCTGGTTCAAGGTGAGCTGGCCACCGCAGGCAAGGTTCATGACCTTGCCTGGAGCATCCTGGGCCTCTATTGCAAGCAGGTTCCCATAAACGACATTATCCACATAGGTGAAATCGCGGGATTGTTCACCATCCCCGAATACGGTTGGCCGGGTGCCTGTGAGAAACGCCTTGATGAATAGAGGAATCACTGCCGCATAGTCTGAATCAGGGTCCTGGTGAGGGCCGAACACATTGAAATATCGAAGTGATACGGTCTCAAGGCCGTAAAGCTCGTAGAAGACGTGCAGGTAGTGTTCAGCGGTGAGCTTCTGGACAGCATACGGCGAAAGGGGGTCGGGGAATATTGTTTCTTTCCTTGGATACCCTGGGGCATTACCATACACGGAAGAGGAAGACGCAAAGAGAAGCCGTTTTACTCCTGCGTCCCGTGCTGCCACCAGAAGGTTGAGCGTCCCATCAATATTGGCACGGTTTGACTCAAGGGGGAAGGCTACGGATTTCGGGACGGAAGGTATGGCAGCCTGGTGCAAGACATACTCGATTCCTTTGGTGGCCTTGTGGCAAGTGGAAAGATCTGCGATGTCTCCCTCCAGGACTTCCAGGTTGGCCACGAGATCACGAGGTGCGTCGGGAAACTCAAGATTCTCGCGTCTTCCAGTAGAGAAATTGTCCAGGACACGAACCTTGTCTCCCCTGTTAAGTAGCGCGTGCACAAGGTTTGAACCGATAAATCCCGCTCCGCCAGTTACCAAGAAGTTTGCCATTTTTTTCTTATCCTTTCGGCCAGAGAATATACTCGCTTGAACTCACATACAAAAAATTGGGACCTGTGCGGTTAGATATCAGATTTCATGCGAAACACACAAAAAAAGAATTATCACGAAAGCACGAAAGATTGAAAACACGAAAAAGGGAAGGGCTCATCGCGCATTTGTGGGAAAATGGTCCAATCTGTGAGTGGGAGCGGCTTTCCAGCCGCGACTGTCGCGGCAAGAATGCCGCTCCCACAGTGAATTTGAAGTAGCCGAAAACATAGTGGAGCCCGAAGATTCTCCCAGTAATCCGTGATGACCCAAGGGAAGTCTCTGGATGGACACCAACCCGATTCTCAGGTTTTATTTCGTGTTTTCGTACTTTCGTGTTTTCGTGATTAGTTTTGTGTAGTTTTTTAACCGCACAGGTAGAAAAATCATAATGTAAAAAAACTCGATTTGTCAAGACGTTCCACACCTATTTTCAATAATTTCGGCATAATTCCTGATGGCCTACCACGATTTGACAAAAAGCAGGTTTGTGTGCATACTTTGTTTTGGAGCATCACGGGTTTCTTAATCTTTGCGAATATGGAAGTTGTTTTCCGTATCAAGCCGCTGCTGTGGGCACTCTGTGAGAGGAGGGTCAAAGGAGATGAATGAGGAGAGAAGAAAAAAGACGCGGGTTTATTTTAAGACTCAGGTAACTCTAAAAACAGATAAGTCAGAAATCGTGGCAGAGGCGAATTCGAAAGACATCAGTATCAAGGGGATCTTTGTTAATACGGAAAAAAGTATCCCGGCAGGGACACCGTGTGACGTAGAGATCCTGCTCACGGGCACATCCACCAGGCTTGCCTTGAGTATAAAGGGCGTGATAACGCGTCAGGATGCATCCGGGTTGGGGATTGCCTTTGATTCCATGGATATTGACAGCTACTTTCACCTGAAAAACATCGTTATGTACAACGCATCCGATCCCGAGAATATCGAGAAGGAAATGCTTTAAATTCATTTTTTTCCCTTCACCTGGTTGATTAGTTTTATGGTAAAGTCATTAGACTTATCTAGACGACTGACGATTATTTGAAAGAGATTCCTGGCAACTTCCGGATATTTCTCAATGAGTTCGGGGAGCTTATCCCCAGGGAATCGCTTTATGATTGACCTTCCGTTTGAAATGATGGATGCGGCTCGCGGTTCGCCGGATATGGCAGCCATTTCCCCAAAGTATTCACCGGGCTCCGTTATTTCGGCTATTTTTTTGCGGTCTTTCACAACATATAGAGCCCCCTGGACTAGCTTGAAAAAGTCTATATCCGTATTCCCTTCCCGGATGATCACATCACCACTTTCGTAACGCTCTATGTCCGGGTTAACAAGATACGCTGGCATGGCCTCTTTGGTTATAGCTGTTCGCTTTAGAATTTCCTCGATGGATGTCATCCCCTGGCGAATTTTTTCAAGACCTGCATCCCTCAAAGGAACCATCCCTTCGTTCATTGCTGTCTTTCTCAGTTGATCCTCCGGAACACCCGCATTTATTGCTTTCGCAACATCCTCAGTCACCTCCATGAGCTCATAAAGGCCGACTCTTCCTTTATAGCCGGCGCCGCTGCATGCCGGACACCCCTTTGGACCGTATATGGTAAGATCCGGAATTTCATCTTTGGAAAATCCAATGTTTACCAATTCCTTTGGGTCCGTGTTTTTGACCACAACTTTGCACTTCGGACAGAGTCTTCTGACAAGGCGTTGAGAAAGGACCATGGTTACTGAAGAAGCCAGCATGTAAGGTGGTATCCCAATGTCTACGAGGCGTCCGATAGTGGAAGGGCAGTCGTTGGTGTGGAGGGTGCTGAAAACGAGGTGTCCTGTCATGGCCGCCTTGATGGCGATCTCGGCCGTCTCCATATCCCGGATCTCGCCAACCATGATTACGTCAGGGTCCTGCCGTAAGAATGCCCTTAGAGCTGCGGCAAAGGTCATCCCGACCTCGTTCTTCACTTGCACCTGATTGATTCCCTTAAAGTTGAATTCTACAGGATCTTCTGCTGTAAGTATTTTAGTATCTTCTTTGTTCAGTGAGTTGAGAACCGAGTACAGTGTAGTTGTCTTGCCGCTGCCGGTGGGGCCGGTTACAAGGAGCAGGCCGTAGGGCCGGGAAGTGCAACGTTTAAGGATTTCAAAGGTCTCTGGTTCAAACCCCATTTTGGTAAGGTCTACGTTGAGTGCGCTCTTATCAAGGATACGCATGACAACGCTCTCACCAAAAAGAGTGGGTAATGTGGAGACGCGGAAGTCAACTGCCTTTGTTTTTCCGAGGCGCATCTTGATCCTGCCATCCTGGGGCACACGACGCTCAGCAATATTAAGTGAGGCCAGGATCTTTATCCTGGAAATCAGGGCGTTTTTTATAGTGAGTGGCAAGTTCATGGATTTATAGAGGGAACCATCCAATCTATATCTTACCTGCAACACCTTCTCATAAGGCTCAATATGAACGTCACTGACTCCGTCATTGATGGCTTTACTGAGAATGCCGTTTACCAGTTTGATAATTGGGGCATCACCTGCCGAGAATTGGTCGGGCCCGTCGTCCTCCGTATGACTCTCCAGTTCTATTTCCTCTGCGGCCTCGGAAACCAGGGAACCAAAGTCCTCGACTTGAACAACAGGCCCAGCCTCTTCTTCCTCTTCTTCTCTCTCACCAAAGAAGCTGTTGTATTCTTCATCACTTATCTCATAGTATTTCTTGTAAGCATCGATGATATCCTTTTCAGTGGAGACGCAGATCACCAAGTTCTTTTGAACTTTGTTCTGCAACTCTTCAACCGCAGCAGTATCCGTTGGCTCTGCCATGGATACTTCAAGGCTTTCCTCTTTGATTTTTAAAGGGAAGGCCATATATTCTTTGGCCACATCATAAGGCAGAATCTTGAGTGCCTCCGGATCCGGATCAATCTCTGATATTGTTACACCTGGATAGTTGTGAACACGGCTCAGGACACTTAGAATGGTTTTTTCTTCGATGTATCCGAGGTTTAGGAGTATACTGCCGAGTCTGCCCTGATGCGTTTGCTGGTACTTGAGTGCCTCATTGAGCTGGCCGCTGGTGATATGGCCTTCTTTACATAGAAGCTGGCCAATCTTCATCTTGCCAGCCCCGGATTGATCCCTGATCGTGGTTACAAGGCTTGATTTCTTTGAAGAGACGGGTCTGAGAGGTACCGGATGTTTTTTTTGTGCGGGTTCAGCCATTTTTCTGTTGCAATGAGTTGATTCAGCCTGTTTGTTTACAGATAGGGTGAGTATACTCTAACATCCTACAAATTCCAGAAACGGCATCTTTTGCCCCGATACCGCGTTCTCCGCAGGTTTCTATCCTCAACGTAGCGCTGCTACGCCTGCGGTAGAAACCTTTGTGCCTGCCCTGTGAAATGCGAAGCATATTTCTCTGGGGCGGCCTTGTCTCGGGACAAAATCTACCATTTCTGGACGGACACCAGTTTGCTTCATCAGGGCCGACGCTTGAATTCAATGAGCCCTTGATAATCTTCCGGAAAATAGTCCTCATAAGATAGCGGTCCGCTGTCAATTAGCGGTGGCCTGTCAAAGTCCCACTCTAATCGTCTGTTCAGTTCTTTGACTTTTTTGAATTCTTGAATGATCAGGCTCCCTCTTTCATGTTCATCTCCAACCAACTTTTCAAGAATCTCTTCAATTATTTTCACGTAACAATCGACGCAAATATTGAAACTTTCTTCACCAGGTGATAAGGTTTTCCAGGCTGGTTTCCCGGCCCAATAGCACAAATCACAAGACTGCTCTTCTGTTTCCATCTTTCTTTATCCTTTCTTTTTCAAGAAATTTCATCTCTTCTGAACCCCCTTGCCTTGTGGTTTGTCAATGCCCATTCCAGGCCAAATTCCCTACACAGATTCTGCATGGACACCAGCTCCGCTTCGCTCCCTCCAGGGCGCAGGCTCTCCGAGCCGGAGGGACTGCTCCCCCGAGGGAATACCGGAATATTTGGAATGGTGGACACCAGTGCTTCTTTTCAAGCGGTCAGGCTAAGTACAGGACAAAAAAATTAGACAGGATAGACAGGATGAACAAGATTATTTTTATTTTAAATTCCTGTTTATCATTCTTCGACCTGTCGGGCAGGTCAGGCAAATGCCGAGAGGGCTCAGGCCTGCCCGCCATTTGGGGTCGATGACAAGTGGGCGATGGCAGGCGG
>DAOVEU010000331.1:0-3280 GCA_030668805.1 Desulfobacterales bacterium | reverse complement strand
TAGTGGCCGGTGGGAAGGGTAGGATTTTGGATTGCAGCTCAATATGCTCCCTGTCATTGCGAGCGGAGCGAAGCAATCTCATGGTTCATATCTCAGAGATTGCCTCGTCGCTACGCTCCTCGCAATGACAAAGGCGAATGTACGTAAACGGTTACGTTTTTCTTGGCTTTGACTCCGGGTTGGCTGGAACAGGAAAACCAAAGATGAAGAAATTACACGCGATAGCTCTTTCAATCACCTTGTTCTTTACTTGTGTCAAGGCTCACTTGTCCGCTGCGGACGAGAGCCGCGACCAGGTGCGGCCTGCGGCGGTTGCCGGTATGTTCTATCCGGGGGGAGCTGATGAGCTTCGTGAAATGGTTCGCACCTTTTTCAAAGATGCCCGTGGTGTGAAGGTTCCAGGGAAGATCAGAGGACTTGTCTCCCCCCATGCAGGATACATTTATTCGGGTATTGTGGCCGCGGCCGGATATAGACAGATCGATCCCTCTACCCGGACTGTCATCCTTCTCGGCCCGAGTCACCGGTTCCCTCTGAGGGGTACTTCCATTCCCGAGGTTCAGGCCTACCGAACCCCTTTGGGGGATGTTCGCCTGGCAAGACTTGCCTCGACTCTGCTCAGGTCGCCCGGCTTTGAATCTGTTCCTGAAGCCCATCGTGCAGAGCATTCCCTTGAGGTTCAACTCCCCTTTCTCCAGGTGATGCTCAAGGGATTTGAGATTGTCCCGATCCTCACGAACAGCTCAGACCCCAAAGCCCTTGCCACAACCCTTGCTCCATATATTGGCGAGGATACCCTTGTGGTGGCAAGCTCGGATCTTTCTCACTATTATTCTTATGAGACAGCCATTGGCCTGGATCGAATTTGCACCACAGCCATCTCTAACTGCAAATTCTCTGACATGCCACTGTGCGAGGCATGTGGTAAGCAAGCCGTCCTGACACTGATGCACATCGCTAAGATCAGGGGCTGGCAGGGTATATTGATAGACTACAGAAACTCCGGCGACACTGTGGGCGGCAAGAACCGTGTCGTAGGCTACACAAGTATCGCCTTTGTGGATAGAAAGGAGATGACAATGACAATAAAAGAGACTCTTTCTACCCAGGATAGAGAGGCCCTTCTGAAGCTTGCCCGCTCGGCCATTGAGGCCAGGCTTGTGAAAGGGGCCAAGGTGGACAGGCCACGCCAGGTTTCTTCTGTCTTAAATGAATTGAGGGGCTGCTTTGTCACACTTCATAAACACGGCCAACTGCGCGGCTGCATCGGCACGATTGAGCCTATATGCTCCCTTTTGGAATGTGTGGAGAGAAATGCCCAAAGCGCCGCATTTGATGATCCGAGGTTTCCAACCCTGAACGTAGACGAACTCAAGAAGATAGACATCGAAATCAGCGTTCTTTCGGTGCCTGAACCCCTTAGCTTCAATGACGGGGAGGATCTCAGGCGCAAGCTTGAACCGAATCTCCACGGGGTCATCCTCTCTCGCGGTACACACCGCTCAACCTTCCTTCCTCAGGTCTGGAAGCAGCTCCCGGAGAAAGAGCAGTTCCTTGAGCACCTTTGTTTAAAAGGTGGCATGTCGCCAAAGGCGTGGCAGGACCCGGAGACCAGGGTTGAGGTATACGAAGCCGAGGTGTTCGGTGAAGATGATTTCAAATAAAAAGTATAGGCATCCTTCATTCCTCGGTTTACACTTTTCAAGAATGCGGGCGCCAAGAGATAAATTCTTTTGTTCGTACTTTTTGGTGTCAGGTGTACTTTTTGGTGTCGGGTGTCAGGTTTCAGGTGTCAGGTGTCAGGTGCAAGAAACACTGAAACCTGAAACCTGAACACTGAAACCTGAAACCCCAAACCTGAAACCTGAAACCAGGCACCAGGTGTCAGGTGTCAGGTGTCAGGTGTCAGAAACTGAAAAAGCAAGACCTGTACTGTTCTCAAGGCGTAAGCCGCAAACCTGAACACTGAAACCTGAACACTGGTCAATAGGTGTAAACTACTTTGTGGCGAAAATGAAGGATGCCAAAATACTATATGATTGCCCTGAATTTCAAAAAATGCGGTGGCTTGATCCCAACTATTGTACAGGATTTTGAAACCGGCGAGGTCCTGATGCTCGCCTTTATGAACGAGGATGCCTGGCGAGAAACCCTGGAAACGGGCAGGGCCACGTACTGGAGTCGGACGCGCCAGGAACTCTGGGTCAAGGGCAAAACGTCCGGCAATGTCCAGTGGGTCAAGGAGATCCGGATTGACTGCGACGACGACACCGTGCTCTTGAAGGTAGACCAGGTGGGCGAGGCCGCCTGTCATACGGGGTATCGGAGTTGTTTTTTCAAGAAGGTGGAGGGGAATTCAGTTCGAGTGGTCGGCGAGAAAATCTTTGATCCCAAGGAGGTATACAAATAACGTGGTAGAGAAACTCAAACTCGGGATTCCCAAAGGCAGCCTACAGAATGCCACAATTGCCCTGTTTAAGCGGTCCGGGTGGAGGATTGATATGAACGGACGCAGCTATTTTCCTGATATCAACGATGACACTATCGAGTGCGCCATCTGCCGCGCCCAGGAGATGTCTCGTTATGTGGAAAGTGGCACGCTGGATGCGGGTCTCACAGGACAGGACTGGATATCTGAAAACGAATCCGATGTAAGGGTTGTGGAGAACCTGATCTATTCAAAGGTAAGCCAGCGACCGGCCCGTTGGGTCCTGGCAGTCCCTTACGATTCTGATATTAAAAGACTGGAGGATCTGGCAGGAAAAAAGATCGCAACTGAATTGGTCAATTTTACAAAAAAATATTTTGCGGAACGTGGTATTGATGTCAATGTGGAATTCTCATGGGGGGCTACTGAGGCCAAGGTGGTCTCCGGTTTGGCCGACGCTATCGTAGAGGTGACTGAAACGGGCAGCACCATTAAGGCTCACGGTCTTAAGATCATCCACGAACTGCTGCAGACCAACACTCAATTGATTGCCAATCATGCGGTCTGGGCCAACCCGGAAAAACGACAAAAGATAGAGCAGATCGCACTCCTTCTGAAAGGGGCCCTACAGGCTGAGAACATGGTGGGACTTAAGATGAACGTGCCCGAGGCAAGGTTAAAGAAGGTTGTGCCACTTCTCCCAAGCCTCAATGCGCCTACAGTTTCGCCCCTCTATCAGTCGGGCTGGTTTGCTGTGGAAACAGTCGTGGTGTCCTCTGTAGTGCGCAATCTTATCCCTGAACTGCTCAAGAACGGGGTTGAGGGGATTATTGAATATCCGTTGAATAAAGT
>DAOVEU010000384.1:0-2858 GCA_030668805.1 Desulfobacterales bacterium | reverse complement strand
TCGGTCAGCGATTCCTTAAAGACGGGCTCAGGATGGGTTATTTTAAGCCCTTTGGCCGGTTGCCTATCAAGATAAAAGGCATGCTGACCGACAAGGACGCCTGGTTCATCTACAGGGTGCTCATGTTGAAAGATCCGGTGGAAAGCATTTGCCCGGTAGTCATGACGCAGGACCTGATGGTCGAATGCTGCCGGGGAGAAGCTCTGGGACTGGAGGAGAAGGTTCTAGAGGCATTTGAACAAGTGTCAAAAGGAAAAGATGTGATGCTCATTGCGGGGGCAGGCAAACTTGAGTCGGGCAAATGTCTTGGTATATCAGGATATGACCTGATCGAAAAACTCGATGCCCGTGTCCTTCTGATGGATCACTACGAGAGACAACTGTATCTGGATGGGGTTTTGGATACCCACGAGCGCCTGGGAGAACGCCTCCTGGGAGTCATCGTGAACAGAGTACACGCAGGTTATGTTGAAAAACTTCAGGACTTGATTGTCCCGTTCCTGGAACGAAAAGGCATCCCCGTCTTCGGCATCCTTCCCTATGATGCTGTGCTGGGCTCAGTGACGATTGCAGACATTGTGGAGGCCCTTGCAGGCGACGTGCTCTGCTGCCGCAATAAGCTAGATGGTCTGATCGAGCACTTTTTGATCGGCGGCATGCAGGTGGACCGTGCCCTCGAGTATATCAGAAAGTCAAGAAACAATGCCGTGATCGTGGGGGGTGATCGGGCCGATATCCACCTTGCTGCCATTGAGGCAGCGACCCAATGCCTAATCCTGACCGGCAATCTTTACCCGAATCAAATTGTGATCTCCAGAGCTGAAATGAGGGGCGTGCCGATTGTCGTGGTCCGGGGCGATACTTATTCGGTGGCAAAAAAGGTGGAAGATCTCTCGCGCAAGCTTCGCATCAGGGAAAAAGAAAAGGTCTATTGCGGTATTCGCCTGATCGAAGAAAAGGTCGATTTTGAAAGATTGTATAAAGCCCTGGGCATCAGCATTTGATTGCGGATTGTTAAAACGAAGCGGCATCCTTCATTTTCGCCACAAAGTAGTTTACACTTTTTTTCACCACTCCAGGTTTGGGGTTTCAGGTTTCAGTGTTCAGTGTTCAGTGTTCAGTGTTCAGTGTTCAGTGTTCAGGTTTCAGGTTTCAGGTTTCAGTGTTTCTTGCACCTGACACCTGACACCTGACACCTGACACCAAAAAGTACACCTGACACCAAAAAGTACGAACAAAAAAATTTATCTCTTGGCGCCCGCATTCTTGAAAAGTGTAAACCGAGGAATGAAGGATGCCAACGAAGCCAGGGTCATTCTGCGGAAATTTTGTTCTTTAACAACTTTAGGCACTTTAGCTCACCCTGGCCCAGACCGGGATTACTGGCTTGGTAGGTTATAATGAGCCGAAGCGCCAGGGCGGGCTTTAGCTCACTTTAGGCACTTTCACTGACCACTGACCACTGACCACTGACCACTGACATCCGTAGTCGGTAGCGATGGACTATCTGATACAAATCCTCACATTTCTCCTTGGCTGCACCCTGGGTATTGTGGCCTGGGTGGTGGCAAGATCTCGAATCGTCTCGAAGTCGTCACGGACCCTTGCCGAGCGCAGTGCTGAAATTGCGAGGTTGCAAGAAGTCATCCACGGTAAAGAAAAAGAACTTCAAGAGAAAAATAGCAGGATAGCCGATCTTCAAGGAAGATTGAGCCGGGCCGAAGCGAGCATACTGAAGGTCTCTGAAGAACGGTCTGCGGCCAAGGCGAAGCTTGAACAAATGGACCACGTACAACAGGCCCTTGAAGAAAAGACGGGCGAGGTCAAACACCTGTCTGCAACCCTCACGGAACTGAAAGAAAAACAGGCAGCCCTGGAAACCGTCATAGAAAAAGAGCGGATGGCAACCGAAGAAAAGCTGCAATTGCTTGAGAAGGCAGAAGAAAAACTCACTGATACCTTCCAGGCCATCTCAGCCACGGCCCTAAAAAACAGCCATGAATCCTTTCTTGAGCTGGCCAGGGCGACCCTTGCCAAATATCAGGAAGGGGCCAAGCGAGATTTGGAGCTGCGTCAAAAAGAGGTCAAACAGATCGTCGAGCCCATCAAAGAATCTTTGGAAAAATATGACAGGCAGGTCCAGGAAATGGAAAGGATAAGAGAAAAGGCTTACGGCGGCCTGTCGCAACAAGTCCAGTCACTTATGACCACACAACAAGTCCTCCAGCAGGAAACCGCCAATCTGGTCAAGGCGCTCAGAACCCCTCAGGTGCGGGGCAGGTGGGGAGAGATTACCCTGAGAAGGGTTGCTGAACTTGCCGGCATGTTGAAATACTGTGATTTTTTTGAACAGGAAACTAAAAGTACCGAGCAGGGTCGTTTTCGACCCGACATGATTGTGAGGCTCCCCAATGAAAAACAGATCGTGGTGGATTCCAAGGCGCCGTTACTCGCCTATCTGGAAGCCCTGGAAGCTCAAACAGAGGAAGAAAGGACAAGCAAGTTAATACTGCATTCCAAACAAATCCAGTCCCATATGAATAAGCTCTCGCAGAAGGTCTACTGGGAACAGTTCCAGCCGACCCCTGAATTTGTGGTCCTCTTTATCCCGGGGGAAAATTTCTTCAGCTCCGCATTAGAATACAGTCCCGGACTCATCGAGGAAGGTGTCAGCAAAGGCGTCATATTGGCGACACCAACAACCCTCATATCCCTTCTAAAAGCCGTAGCCTTTGGGTGGCGACAGGAAACAATGGCCAAAAACGCGGAAGTTATAAGCCTCCTGGGCAGAGAATTATATGAGAGAATCAGTACCATGGCAGAACACCTCGACAGGCTTGGCCGGGATATTCAAAAAT
>DAOVEU010000295.1:0-3606 GCA_030668805.1 Desulfobacterales bacterium | reverse complement strand
CCATCAGATCCAGAAGACGAATCTTCCACAGAGGAACCATCTGAGGAAGACGACTTTCAAACGGTTCAAGAAGACGAATATATGTAAGCGCACAATGGAGCAGTAGTAAGCCAGGCCAGTGTTTTATCCCTCGAAGGACCAGCACAAGTACTGGTTGGCATACAGACCCTACGATATAGAGGTGGTAGCGGCCTTTGACATTGACTGCCGGAAAGTTGGTAAGGACGTGGGTGAGGCGATTTTTCAGAAACCAAACTGCACAACGGTGTTCTGCAGCGATATACCAAAGACTGGTGTAGCCGTGCAGATGGGACGGATTCTGGATGGATTCTCCGACCATATGCAGAACTATGAGGACAAATACACCTTTGTCTCATCCTGGGACTGCCCCTCATTGAGCGGGTGATCCGCTCCGCCATGCAGGCAGGAACTGATGATTTTTGTGTGGTATGAAGAGGATACCGCTTCAAGGTTGATTTTATGCAAAGATTGTAACAATGATAGCCGAAAATACGAAAACAGCGTGCACCTGTTTGCCCCGCTGACCGTTGCCGCTGATTTGCGAGCCCCGGACAAGGTTAAGCTGCTGCGAAAGGAGGTCTCTTTATGGCCATCGAGGACATCATACAGCGTCATCACAAGCCTGGCAAAGATCTGAAGTCAGACAAGAGTTTGCCCCCCTCCGACAATGTCAACGCCTATCTCAACTTTTTGACCATTGATGATGTCATCTATCGCCTGGCGTGGAATAACGGTTTGAGAGATATAACTGCCGTTGAGTATCACACCAAGTACAAGCGGCTTTTTGGTTGCAAGGCCTTTGGTGGCAAGACTGTACTTGTGCGGGCGGGAATCGACGCTCCGGTTGACAGCAACGGCTGCATCGTGGGCGTTGAAAGAATTCGAGGTGCTATCCCCACTTTAGAAGAGCTTTCGGGTTACGGAGCGCGCGTGGTCGTCATCGGTCATCAGGGACGTGCAGGCAAAGATGATTTCATTGAGCTCGACCAGCATGCCAAGATGATCCGGAAATTGATCAACCGCCCCTGGCAGCCCAAAAAAGCGGTCAAGTATTTAGGTAACCTAACGCAAAAAAAAGTCGTCACCAACAAGATTCATTCATTAAAGGATGGCGAAATCCTGGTTTTGAACAATATACGTTTCATGGTGGATGAGGTATTTATTCTGGACAAGCCCGGACTCAGACCGCATGAGTTCAACAGAGGGTCCCGGTTTGTTTCCGTCTTAGAACCCTTAATCGACTTTTATGTAAACGATGCCTTTAACACCTCCCACCGCAAGCATGCTTCCATGATCGGGTTTACGAACGTCCTGAACCTGGTAGGGCGTCAGACCGAGGTCGAAATGATGGAAAACAAGCAGGTCATCCACATCATCGAATACCCGTTCATCCCGATTTTTGGTGGTGTAAAGGTAGGCGATTATATGGGTCTCATCAAAAACTCGGTCCTTTCTGACAAAGTCCCATACGTGTTGCTGGCAGGAAGCCCTGGGATCATTGCTCTCCTAAGCAAGGAGATCAGGTCGGATGAGCGGTACAACTTTGGGGAGGCCACAAATAAATTTTTAGAGAAAAACGTCACTAAGGGTCTTGCCAAGTTTTTTCAAGACCTTTACGGTCGGCCTGTGGGCCGAAAAAAGCTTGTTGCGCCCGTGGACTTTCTGGTGAAGTATGACTCAAACATCCTGAATTTGACTCCTGATGAGATTCACAACCATCCCAAAAAGGATCAATTCAATCTCTGGAGCATTGGAGAAAAGACCACCAAACGGTTTGTGTCGCGCCTTTTGAAGGCCAAAACCATATATAAGAAGGGTCCTGTCGGAAAGGCTGAAGAGCCAGGGTTTGAGGGGCCAGAACGCTCCATATTGAAAGCAATCATGCGGGCACAAGAAAAGGGTGCCTACACCATCACTTCAGGTGGCGACAGTACCGAGATCGCAAAAAAACTGGGATTTGATGAAGACTCCCTCTTTTCACGTTTGAGCGACGCAGGCGGAGCCTTTGTTCACGTGTTAGAAGGAAACAGGATTGCCTGGCCCATTCTTCAATTAAACACCCACTGGAATCTGTTTTATAGAAAGAACCTCAGATATGGTCTCCCCTTCAATTACAATCTCAAATCGCGCTATCGCTTGGAGCTGACCATTCCACAGAATGGCCTCCCGGAGCCCCTTCATTATGACCCGTCGCGCTAGCATCGCTTTTGTTCTTTTATCGGTTCTGTTTCAAGTCGGACCTTGCTAACGCATTGATCGGCCTCTGGGGGACGTTCTTAACATTTTAACCTCAACTAAAATAACTTAAAATGTGAAAGACGTCCCCTATTTTTCTTAAGGGTGAGAAGTGCAGATTGAATGAAGGTGGATACCTGATGATTACCAAGCCCTGGCCCGGTATTATGCGAGGCGTTTATGGGGAGCCTGAGCGATTTAAGCAGACCTATTTTAGCCAGTTTCCAGGCATGTATTTTACGGGAGATGGAGCCAGGAAGGACAAGGACAGCTATTATTGGCTCATGGGGCGCGTAGACGACGTGATTAATGTCTCAGGCCACCGCCTTGGCAAAGATCCACGGGTCTATCATTGACTTTTTGGTTCGTCTCAATTCCCTATTCAGGAGAGCTGAGACAAGAAGTATAAGCAGGCTGGTCATTTTAAGAAGGACCACTGCTGTGCAGGTTTGAACCAGTCCCAAAACCGGTAAAAGTACCACTCCTCCTAAGAGACCGCCTATCCATCCGCTGATTTTGTTCTTTAGGTTATACCCTAAGGAAAGGAGGGTGTTGTATGTTCGATTCAAATTGGGTCCTGCTACTGATGATCTTTTTATTTGGTGGCCTGGCAAATTCTGTTTATTTGATCTACCATCATTACAGAACCAATATCTTGCACCCGGCTACCAAGAGTTTCTGTGTCATCAGTGAAACCATAGATTGTGATAGAGTTGCCATCAGTGTAGGATCAAAACTGCTGGGCATTCCGGTGGCGACTTTGGGCATGTTTGCACATTTCTTTCTCTCACTTTACATATTGAGTGAGCGCGTCCTGAACTTGGGGATTCAGAATGAGTTGTATTGTTCGATTTATTTGATCCTATTGATGATGGTGCTATTTTGTGCTTATGAGGCTTTTGTTTCCTTTGTTATTCTCAAAGCGGTTTGTATTATGTGTACAGTGCTATATGTGACTGTGGCATTGATGTTAGTCTCCTGTAAACAAGCCCTGGCAATGAGTCATGGAGACATCTTTGGCGCTTTCTACAGCCTGTTTTTTCCCTCCTTATCTTGGAGCATTTTAAGCAAAGGGCTTACTGCTATGATTACAGCACTGGTATTATCCGCTATCATTGCTTTTGCAGTTGATTATGGCTTTCGAATTCACTTTAGAAAGAAAGTCGCTGAGCAAGCAATGAAATAGCCTTAAAAGGCTCTGCCTTTGTTTTTGGACGCCACACATGTAGCGATGAGCTATTGTTGTAAATAGTTTATCAAAATATTTTTCATCGCGTATCATCCCTCGGTCCGGCCCCACACGAGAACTCTCAGTTCCGATATGCAAGAAAGCGGAACTTGCCGTTCCTG
>DAOVEU010000014.1:0-12659 GCA_030668805.1 Desulfobacterales bacterium | reverse complement strand
GCCAACACCGGACAGAGCCCGAGGACAAGCCTGAAAGGCGGAATCTCTTCCCATAACCCCTTGGTAAATTCTTGGACAATTGTTTTGGCCATTATTCTTCTCCCTATTTGGCAAAAGCCTTGGCTTGCTCTATGATTTGTGGCTTCAGTTTGCTATAAAATCCCGAGCTGTCCGTAACACCCTGGCACACACCTTGGGATGTTATCGTAGCGCCTGATACCGCATCTATCTGCCCCCCGTCCGATTTAACCTTGAAAGGCTCGGTGATGGACGAACCCTTGAACTGGGCCCTGAAGGACGGATCATCTTTCGCCCTTGAACCCAAACCCGGGGTCTCAGCGTGGGTGGTGACACCCATACCCAATAATTCATCCGTCTCAAGGTTGACGCCCACCATGACGCCAATGTCTCCCCCAAAACCCTTGCCAAAGGATTCAAAGACGACAGTGTTGGCCTTGCCATCGAATACACCGACATAGAAGCCCCTCTCTACCTCACCGTCTTTGACCTTAAAGCGATCAACGAGCGGATCATTGCTACATCCTTCCAGGATTTCTATGATGGCAGGCCCTTTTACAAACTTGAGCTGCTGGTACTCGATTTGCTCCGCAGTCCCCGATTTAACACCCGCCAGTAGCGCGCCGCCACAGGCCGCCATAACGCCAAGAACCACGATCATCCTTATGATATCACGCATTTTCTACCACCTTTCCAATCGCTTTGGGTCTGATCTTGTCCAGAAGTGGATTGCAAAGATTCATGAGGAGAACAGCAAAAACAACCCCATCCACATAGGCCCCGATATTTCTGATGAGCACTGTCATCATCCCGGCCATGGCCCCGAAAATAAGCATGGGAATAAAGTTGGCCGGAGATGAAGAGTCCTCAGGGAGCAGGAAGAAGGCTGCAATCAATGTATAACCGGTCAGCAAATGAAAAACAGGGCCGGCGTATTTTGCGGGATCGGAGAGGTTAAACAGGAGGGCGGTAATAAACACGCCCGCCAGGAAAGAAAGGGAGATCTCCCATCGCATATACCCTCTTAACATAAGGTAGAGACCCCCTACAATGAGTCCCAGGCCGAAGGTAGACCCGATGGCCCCTGCCTGTCTGCCCATAAAGAGATCGCCCAGGCCAAATTTGCCAATGGCATCCGGGCCAAAAGTCTTCAAATCGGCCAGTGGATAAGTCATGACAAAACCCAGGTCATAATGGCGAAGGGATTCGTTAAAATCAAAGATCCCCGTGAATGAAATAACGAGCATGGCCAGGGCGAGAAGGGGGGGATTCAAGGGATTAAACCCGATCCCACCGAATATCTGTTTGCCAACGATAATGGCGATGAACGTCCCTAGGGCAATAAGCCACCAGGGAGCGGTAGCCGGCATGAGCATGCCAAGCAGCATCCCGGTGACCGCAGCGCTGCCGTCGCCAATGGATGCAGATTTTCCCAGGATCAAATTCCAAATGACCTCCCAGATCATGGCACAGGCCATGGCAAAGGCAATTACCGCGAGAGCCGGTGCGCCATACTGACTAATGCCCATCAACACGGCAGGAAGTGCGGCAATCATAATATGGTAATTCTTTGTCGATATCTTGCTGCCATCGTGCCAATAAGGCGCGTGGGCCACGACAAGTTTCTTTTGACTACTCATAAGGCTGCCTCCGCAGTTTCGATCAGGCTAAGTTCATATTTTCCTAACTTAATGTACTGAAAAATCGGGATTCTGGACACGCACACATACGAACACAACCCGCATTCAATACAGCAATGCAGATCGTACATAGCCGCAGCGTCTTCATAAAGGCGAGCCTCCAGGAACCTGACGAGCATGTTCACTGGGATCTTAACTGGACAGATCCTGATACATTCACCACAGTTGATGCACGGATAATCCGTGGTCTGGGCGCTATCGGCCTCATCCTGAACCACGATTCCGTCAGTGCCGGGCTCAAGCGGAAGCTCCTCAGAATAGGTAGCTATCCCCCTCATGGGCCCACCCAGAATGAGACGATCCCGCTCGCTCACGGAGACATTACAGGCTTGAAGCACATCCCTTAAAGGGGTGCCGATTCTGGCCCTTACGTTCCTGGTACTGCCACCTTTTCCCACCACGGTGACAACCTTGCTGACGGGGAGTTGGCCGGTCCTAAAAGCAGCCCCTAATGCTGCCACCGCCTCAGCGCTGACAAAGACAACCCCTTCATCCTCCACGGTATCACCGGCTTCGACCATCTGGCCAAGCACGTCCTTCATGATCATGTGGGGAAGGCTGTTAGGGTAAGTCCCCTTCACCGTTTTCAGTTCTGCACCCGTGGCACCGGCTTGTTGAACCAGGCTTTCAGGCACTGTGACAACAACCCGCTCTACGCCGGTCATCTTTTTTAAGATGTCAACGCCATTTTTGATGTCAGCCGCCTCATTTTGCACCACACATTGATTGGCTGTAAGGAGCAAGTCGTCATCCATTCCGTTAATGACTATAGCCCGTATGGTTTTTTCGGGATCAGCAAACGCCTTGAAAGACGGGCTACCGGGTGCGCCTTCAAAAAACTTCAGGGCTGTATCAAGGGTTGGTGTCTTATTGAATTCGTCATCCCAGTCGTCCTGGCCTCTGGCATCGATGGTTATGGCCGTGTATTTTTGTGCCAGGGTCCCTACGTGTGGCGACATGGCCGATATAGTGCCGGTCACCGAAGAGATAACATACTCGGCGCTGTCCGGAGATGCAGAGAGCCTCTGGCCGGTCTTTACGGCGTCGCCAACCTTGAGTGTACTCGAAGGTCCCCCGTTTTCTGACGCTTTTAACAACAGAATAACCTTTTTCGGAACCGGAAGCTCCTGGACCGAACCAGGCGCCAAGTTGTAGCGTAGTGCCGGCTTCACCAAACCTAAAAACGATCTCTTTATCATAAGCGCAACCCTTTATAAAATCGCTTCGCGATTTTATGTAACGCGGCTTGGCCGCTCGAAAATTAAGGAAGTTCCTCTTAACCCAATATTCCAGTATTCCAACATTCCATTATTCCATTATTCCGGATGCCCGCTACATAACATGACATGCAGCACACTCAACCGGACCGGCCCCGCTCTCCTCATGGCAGCCTTTGCAATTGGTGTGCAGGGCATCGCCCCTTTTGGGATCACTGTCCGGGCCATGGCAATCCTCACCACTGCAGGACATAGATTCATCCTGTTCTTCGTGATGGCAATCATCACACCCAATACCATACCCCGCGTCGTCCGTGTGTGTCTTGTGATCAAACAGAATCTTTCCCGCAGTGCTCTTGAACATGAGCCTTACGGGTTCTTCAGGGGTTTCTTGCGAGAAGCCCGCGTAGCACACAACGCCTACGACGAGCAAGATTGCCGCAAGGGCAAATGCAAACGCTTGTTCTCCCTTCGATGTCATCTTATCTCACATTCCTTTCGCTGAAGCTGGGTTGTTGATAAGGCGTGCTTGAAAAATGAATAGGAGCAAAAAACACGTAAAAAGTTGGCACCCCTATATGACAACAACCGACTAATGTCAAGAGGAAATTTGCTGCAACCCGGTAAAATGGTTTCCCAATCAACTCGGTTCTTCGGCTAACCGGGACGCAAAAACCGCTTGACAAATTGGACCAGAGAAGGTAAAGGGAAAGTCTCTTTATTGTCATCTTTTCTTTATTATTTGCGTGCGCCTAAGCAACAGTATCTCTCAACCATATTAAACAGAAATTTGGAAACTCTTGATTTTGAACTGTTAAGCCCTATGAAATCCCCCTTTAAAAGAGGGGGACTTTAAGAGGAGTTTCCCGTTCAACAATTTTTGACAACCCGGTGCTTGACACTGGGGCGACAGGAGGTTCGATATGGCAACTGGTAAAGACGTCGTCGGATCGGTCTTGATTGCAGGCGGCGGCATTGTCGGTATGCAGGCCGCCCTTGATTTGGCCGACTCAGGATTTTATGTCCACATGGTAGAAAGGTCCCCTGGAATCGGCGGGATCATGGCCCAGCTCGATAAGACCTTTCCTACCAATGAATGCGCTATGTGAATCATCTCCCCCAAGCTGGTCGAGGTCGGCCGGCACACCAACATCAACCTCATCACCCTCGCCGAGGTAGACAGCATCAGCGGTGAGCAAGGAAACTTCCAGGTAAAAGTCATCAAGCATCCACGGTATGTCGATGAAGACAAGTGTGTGGGTTGCGGTATTTGTGCTCAAAAGTGTCCAAAGAAGGTAAAAAATGAGTTTAACCTGGGCATGGATAAGCGCAAGGCCATTTATGTCCCCTTTGCCCAGACCGTGCCTTTGAAGTACACGATTGACAGGAAGGCCTGCATATACTTCAAAGCCATAGATTCAGGCAAAAAGGGCAAGTGTAATGCCTGCGCAAAATTCTGCGAAAACGACGCCATTGATTTCGAGCAGAAGGAAACAATCCTCGACCTTAACGTCGGCTCCGTCATCCTAGCGCCGGGCTTTCAAGCCTTTGATCCATCCAAGTGGGATACGTACCAGTACGCCAATTACAAAAATGTGGTAACCAGCATGGACTTTGAGCGCATCCTGGCTGCCACCGGCCCCACTGATGGGCACCTGGTGCGCCCCTCGGACAAAGAACAGCCCAAGTCGATTGCGTGGTTCCAGTGCGTTGGCTCAAGAGATATCAACCGGTGCGATAATGCCTTTTGCTCTTCGGTCTGCTGCATGTATGCAATCAAAGAGGCTATGATTGCTATGGAACATGCCCATGATCCGTTGGAGACATCTGTCTTTTTTATGGACATGCGGACCTATGGGAAGGATTTTGAGAAATATTACAATCGCGCCAAAGACGATATGGGGATGCGTTTTATCCGCTGCAGGCCTCATACTGTCACAGAAAATGAGGACAAAAGCCTTAATGTTTGTTACGTGGACGAACAAGGCAATATCCATAAAGAAGATTTTGACATGATCGTCCTTTCCGTGGGCCTTGAGTCGTCTGCGAGTGCCATCGAACTGGGAAACAAGATGGGCATTGAGCTTGACAAATTTAATTTTGCCAAGACTAGCGATTTTACGCCTGTTGCCACTTCAAAGCCGGGTATCTATGTGGCAGGCTGTTTTCAGGGGCCAAAAGATATCCCCTATTCGGTCATGGAGGCAAGTGCTGCGGCTGCGGCTGCATCAGTGGACCTGGCACCGGCCCGCGGGCAGTTGCAGAAAATCAAGGAATTCCCACCTGAGCGGGACGTTTCAGGAGAAGAAACGCGCATGGGCGTCTTTGTCTGTAACTGCGGCATCAATATAGGGGCTGTAGTAGATGTGCACGAGGTAGCCGAGTATGCCAAGACCCTTCCGAATGTCACCTATGTTCAGGAAAACCTCTTTAGCTGTTCTCAGGACGCCCAGGAGCAACTGGCAGAGATGATCAGGGAACACAATCTCAACCGGGTTGTGGTGGCGGCGTGCTCCCCCCGGACCCATGAGCCCCTCTTTCAAGAGACCATGTCAAATGCTGGTATCAACAAGCACCTCTTTGAGATGGCCAATATCCGCGACCAGGACTCCTGGGTCCACAGCGCAGATCATGAAGCAGCCACGCAAAAGGCCAAAGACCTTGTAGCCATGGGTGTGGCCAAGGCTAACTTGCGAGTAGCCCTTGAGCCGATTGAGGTGCCTTGCACTAAATCGAGCATGGTATTAGGGGGCGGGCCGGCCGGCATGACCGCAGCCCTGACCATTGCCGACCAGGGTTTCAAGGTCTATCTGGTGGAAAAGAAAGACGTCCTTGGTGGACATGGCCGGCAGATGCGAAAGACCTTTCAAGGTGACCCTGTCAAGCCTTTTCTAAATGATCTCATCAAGCGAGTGAATGACCACGAAAAGATCGACGTCCACCTGGGGGCTGAGCTGAAAGCGGTCAGTGGCTTTGTCGGGAACTTCCACACCGACCTGAGCACAGGGGCCTCGTTTGACCATGGCACGGTGGTCATCGCCACAGGTGCCGATTCCACCACGGTCAAGGAATATCTTTACGGCGAAAACCCCAATGTGGGCAAATGGTGGGATCTGGATAAGAGAATCGAAGAAGACCCAGACTCCATTAAGAAGGCCAAGTGCGCCGTGGCCATCCACTGCGTGGGCTCCAGGGAACCGGACAGGCCTTATTGCAGCAAGATATGCTGTGCCCACGCCATTGAGAGCGCTATTGATCTTAAGGAACTGAATCCCGACATGGACATCTATATGCTTTACCGGGACATCAGGACCTATGGCAGGCTTGAAGAACTGTATCAAAAGGCCAGGTCCATGGGGATTCTTTTTATCCGTTACGACCTGGACAACAAGCCCAAGGTAGAAGAGGTTGGCGGCAAGCTCCAGGTGACGGTTACGGATCATATCCTGGGGCGACCCATAGTCATATCGCCGGATTTCATCACCCTTTATACGGCCATTGCGCCAAAGGGAACCGAAGAACTGGCCAATATGCTGAAGGTCACCCTGAACCAGGAGAAGTTCTTCCTGGAGGCCCACATGAAACTGCGGCCCGTAGAATTTTCCACAGACGGGATGTATGTGTGCGGCTTAGCCCATTATCCTAAGCCGCTTGATGAGTGTATTGCCCAGGCCCAGGCCGCTGCGTCCCGCGCCGTCACAGTGCTGTCCAAGGACAAGGTCATTATTGAGCCGATTGTGGCGGCCTTTGTGGACAAAGAGGCCTGCAGGGGTTGCGGGCTTTGCGTGGCCATTTGTCCATACGGCGCGCTCGATATCGAAGAGACCACGGAAGGTCGCAAGGTGAAAATGATTTCTGCCTCGTGCAAGGGGTGCGGGATCTGTGCGGCGACCTGCTATCGACATGCGATCAGCATTAATGCCTTTAACGATACCCAGATAGAAGCGCAAATGCATGCGTTCTTACGTGCTTAAATAAGTTAAGGAGGTGGACCCATGGCAGATTTCCATCCAAAAATTCTCACACTCTGCTGTACGTGGTGAGGCTACTCGGCAGCTGACCTCGCTGGCGTGTCCAGGATGCAATATCCACCCGATATCAGAGTGATTCGGTTGATGTGTACAGGCAGGGTAGATCCGGCCCTGGTGGCTGATGCCTTTGTGAACGGGGCCGATGGTGTGTTGGTCATTGGTTGTTACTTTGGCGATTGCCACTATATCACGGGCAACTTCATGGCCAAGCACAAACTCGATATGGCAACGGAGATGCTTGCCTATGCAGGGCTCAACCCCATAAGGCTCCAATTCCGCAACCTCTCCTCGGCTGAGGGGGCAAGATTTGCCCAGCACAACACGGAGTTTGTGGAGCAGATTAAAGAAATCGGCCCCCTGGGTACGGGGGACAAGATCGGAATGCCGAAGCTCAAGGAGCAACTTGAGATTGCCTACAAGGCCCTGGCAGGACCAAAGCTTCGCTGGGTCGTGGGCAAGAAACCGGTCTTTATCGAGGCAGGCAAGGGCAACAAGTACGGAGAGATCTTTACCGAGCATGAGATCAACCGGACTTTGAGCGGGATTGTGATCGATGAAATGGCTACTCATTCCATCCTTGCGGCCTTGGAGAAAAACCCGGCCGCGGTAAGAGACCTTGCCAAGGATCTGGAGATCCCGGCACCCGAAGCCCTGAAATATGTGTTGGCACTGAAACGCAGGGGTTTTGTAGAAATGGATGGTGTGGAGGGTACGTCCCCCATCTATAAATCCACAGGAATAGAAGGCTGAAGAGGGGAGGTGCTAAGGTGGCTGAGAATAAAGTTTTAGTTATTGGTGGAGGAGCTGCCGGTATCAAGGCGGCCTTGTCTGAAGCTGCTGCCGGGAATAAGGTTTACCTGGCAGAGCATTTCCCCGGCATAGGAGGGGAGCGGATTCCTCAAGACAGGATCATCGCAGACGGCGATGCCCTTACTGAGCCTGATCTGGAAGCCATTAAGGATAAGGTTGAAGTGCTCACCAACGCGGATGTGCGAGCGCTGGTGGGTGAAAACGGCCAGTACAAGGCGAAAGTCCATTGCCGGACTCCTCGTGTTCACACTGAAAAAGATGATAATCTGGTAAACGCTATCAGGGTGTGTCCGATCCACATGTACGACGACTATAACGAGGGCCTGGAATGGCGTACTGCTGTTGACTTTTTTAATTCCGCGTGGGGCGGTTACAATGTCTATAAAGAGGACATGCCTGTTTGCCAGAGGACATGTCCGATCAATCTGGATATTCGGACCTACGTGGGCCAGATCGCGGATGGAAAGTACGCTGAATCGCTTGCCACTATCCGTAAAAAGCTCCCATTTCCGCTGAGCATTGGCAGGGTTTGTCCCCATCCGTGCGAGAGCGAGTGCAACCGGCAGTACCTGGATGAGCCGATCAGCATCTGTTTCCTGAAGCGGTATGTGGCCGACGTTGAGATGAACGCCAATGCTGAGCCCAAGATTCAAGTTTCGGAAGAGACCTATCCTGAAAAAATCGCCATAGTCGGCGGTGGTCCAAGCGGGCTCACCTGTGCGTATCACCTGGCCCTGCTCGGATATGCGAATAAGATAACGGTCTTTGAGGCATTGCCGAAACCGGGCGGCATGTTCCTGGTGGGGATTCCCGAATACCGGCTTCCCAAGGCGATTCTTGCCAAGGACGTCGAGTTTGTCACCAAGCACGGTGTTGAGATCAAGTGCGGTGTGCGTATCGGAAAGGATATCACTTTTGATGACATCCGAAAGGACTATGACGCGGTGCTCATCGCCATTGGCGCCCACATGGGTATGAGCATGCGGGTCAAGAATGAGGACGCTGAAGGTTGCTTTGAAGGCGTGAAGTTTTTGAGAGATGCGGGGTTAGGCAATGAGATCCCCAACAAGGGCACGGCTATCGTGGTTGGTGGCGGTAATGTGGCTATGGACGTTGCAAGGACGAGTCTGCGTGCGGGTTTTGACGAGGTGAATCTGCTGTATCGTCGAACCCGCAAGGAGATGCCTGCAAGCCCGTGGGAGGTGGACGCAGCCGAACACGAGGGGATCAAGTTCCACTTTCTGGTAGCCCCCCAGGAGGTCGTGGTCAAGGATGGCAAGGCCGTGGGGATGAAATGTCTGAAGATGGAGCTTGGTGAGCCCGATGCCAGTGGCAGGCGAAAGCCGGTGCCGATTGAAGGCTCCGAGTTTGTCATGGACGCGGATACTATCTTTGCGGCCATTGGCCAGGTCACGGACACGAGCGTCGTGGAAGAAAAACATGGCTTCAAGTTTGGCAGGAAGCTCAATTTTGAGGTAAATCCCAAGACCTTTGAAACCAATGTGGATGGGGTGTTTGCGTCAGGCGATGCTGCTACAGGCGCAAATATTGCTGTACGGGCCTGTGCAGGCGGCAAGACTGCAGCAGAATCTATCCACAAATATCTGAGAGGGAAGAAGTAAAATGTATATATATGAGAAAAAAGGAAGATACATCATCGACTTCCAGGATGTTCCGAGCAAACGAGCTGAGATGCCCGAGATCTCCGTAGAAGAGAGACAGGGCAACTTCAAGGAGGTTGAGACGGGATTTCCTGAGGACGTAGCAGTTGCCGAGGCCAAGCGGTGCTTGAGCTGCAGGCGGTGTTTGGGATGCGCCCTGTGTTGGGCCGAGTGCAAGCCTGAGGCCATCGATTTTGAAATGCCGGATCAGGATTTTGATCTCACAATAGACAAGGTCGTCCTTACCTCCGGCATGCAGCGCAAGATTGTCCCAATAGCCGGCAACTACGGTAACAAGCACATGAACGTGGTAACCGATCTACAGGTGGAGCGCATGCTGGCAGATACTGGGCCGAGCAACGGGCTGATACTCCGTCCCCAGGACGGGGAAATCCCGAAAAAGATCGCCTTTGTGCAGAGCTTTGGATCGATTGATGACAAAGTCAGGGACGCAACCCTGATCTTTGGGGTGAACGAGGCAATCCTGGCCCAGAAGAAGATAGACGGCGTGGAAATTAGCCTTATCTCGCCGGAAATGGACGCGTTCAAGGCAACTGTTGGTGGTGACCTGGATAAGGTCTCTGGCGTTAATTTTGTTAACGGCACGTTGGTTGAGGCTGCCGAGGCGGGTGACAACAAGGACATTGAAGTCAAGTACGATGCCGGTGGTGAAAAGACAGAGACCTTTGATCTCGTTGTGCTCCTGACCCAGCCGCAGCTTCCGCCCAGCATTGAAGATGCGGCAAAGCAACTGGGTGTTGAAATGAATTATGCCAGCTTTCTGGGTACTCCTGGAGAGATGGTCGAAACCGACAAGCCCGGTGTTGTCTTGGCTCAGAATGTATAAAGGGAGGTAAATCCTAATGGCTGAAGAAGTAATAGATCTGAGTAAAATGACAAGAGACTTTAAGAAAGAAGCCATGAAAGTCATACCCGGAGGGGGTAATCTGGACCTGTGCCTCAACTGTGGGACTTGTGCGGCAGGCTGCCCTGCAACGGGTCTTGCAGACATGGACCCTAGAAAATTCCTGAGAATGATTCTTCTGGGTCTGGATGAGGAGGCAACGAAGTCGCCCTGGGTGTGGATGTGTACCGGGTGCCAGCGTTGTATCTATGCGTGCCCAATGCAGATTGATATTCCCCGTCTGGTCTACAACGCCCGAGCCACATGGCCGCGCGAAGAACGGCCCAAGGGGATCCTAGGCTCATGCGACATGGCACTCAAAAACGCTAGCGGCAGCGCCATGGGGGCATCTCCCGACGACTTTGTATTTGTCGTAGAAGATGTGCTGGAAGAGGTGAAAGATACCCAGCCAGGCTGGGACGAACTCCAGGCCCCCGTAGACAAGAAGGGAGCTCATTTTTTCTTGAATCAAAATTCCAGAGAACCGGTTACCGAACCGGATGAGCTGATTCCTCTCTGGAAGCTCCTTCACGTTGCCGGGATAGACTGGACTTACGGCAGCAAGGGTTGGGCCGGGGAGAATTACTGCATGTTCCTTGCCGACGACAAATCCTGGGAACACGTCACACGGACCAGTATCATGCAGTGTGCGGAACTTGGATGCAAGGTCTATCTCAATACCGAATGAGGCCACGTCACCTTTTCAGTCCTGGAAGGACTGAGAAAATTCAATATCCCTTATGATTTCGAGATCGCAAGCATTTACCAATATTACGCTAAATGGATTCGGGAAGGAAAGCTCAAGGTCAACTCTGACTGGAACAAGGATCGAAAAATCAAGTTCACGGTGCAGGACCCGTGTCAGATCGTGCGCAAAGGCTTCGGGGATCCAGTGGCAGACGATCTGCGTTTTGTGGTAAAGTCACTTGTGGGGGAAGAAAATTTTGTCGAAATGTGGCCTAACAAGTCCAACAACTACTGTTGTGGCGGAGGTGGAGGATTTCTCCAATCTGGATTTACTGAAGAACGGCGGGCGTACGGCCAGATAAAACTCGATCAGATCCTGGCCACAAAGGCCGATTATTGCATTGCAGCGTGCCACAATTGCCATGCCCAGATCCACGATCTAAGCGAGACATCCGGTAAACACTTCCCCGTGGTCCATTTGTGGACCCTGATCTGCCTGTCGCTCGGGATCTTGGGACCAAATGAACGCGAGTATCTCGGAGATGACTTAAAAGAAGTCAACATGCCCGAGCAGAAAGAGTAAGGGTACAAAAGGCAAAAAGCAAAAGGCGTCCCGCCATCAGGCAGGGCGCCTTTTTTTATTCTGATCGCAAGATTTCTCGGTTTCAGGTATATGCCCCTGCCTCGACAGTCTCCGGTTAGTCGATGGTCACCTTTTTTGTTAGCTTTTTCCAAAGCTGATTCCAACGGGATGCAGGTCCTTCTGTTTCGCCAAAAGGAACATACCAGAGTTCCACATCAATATCCATCTCCTTAAAAAGAGGTTTCCCATAGATTTCTTTCCCTCGTTCTATGTTTTCATGTGGGAATGGAATCTCGAAAGTCTCCACTATCGTGCGCTGAGGCGGAAGGGCGGTATCACGAATTAGGCCGGCCTTTTCGTATGGTCCTCGGCCCATCTCTTTACCACAGGCCATTTTCCCAGGAGCAGGCATATAGATTTTTGAACTTCTGAAAACTTCCTTACCATCAGGGGTCTTTGCGATCACATCCAGGATCATCCGGTTTGGAGTCGGTCAGCCATCCGGGATTCCGTGCCCCGTTTTGTTAGTTATCTCTACCCTGACCACTGCCAGAGGGGTCACACCCTCCGCCTTATTTTTTCGCCAATAATAGCCAAAGGCATCAGCCTCAAACCTCACAGCCGCCTCGGCCATGTCCGGATCCCGGTAGGCGGGGATTACATGACCTTTATTGAGTTTTGTCATATGGCAAAACTGGCATGATTCATGACCACCTTCGGCCACGTAGGCAAATAGATAGCTTCCGTAAGCTGTTGCACACTGCGAGGGCTGTTCAAACTCGAAGTTCGGTCCAAGGCCATGACATTGCCCGCAGAAGATGGACTCATGTAGAATCTCGCTCTTTTTCATGATCGGGTAGTTCTCGTCCTCGTGCTCCCCGTCCTGTGTTCCATAAACGGCATCCTTTTGTGGGAAGCCTTGAGCCCACTTGTGAGTGATAGCCTTCGTCTGGTGGCAGATCAGGCAGTTGATGTTAATCTTCTTGAGCTTTTCTACACTCTCTTTTCTGATTTTTTTATCCCAAAGGCCAAATACTGCCCTTACAAT
>DAOVEU010000077.1:0-7278 GCA_030668805.1 Desulfobacterales bacterium | reverse complement strand
ACCATGCTGTTGAAGAATATGAGAAGAAATTGATTTTGCAGGCCCTGAGTGAGACAGACTGGGTCACGACAAAGGCAGCAAAATTGCTCAATATGAATCGAACCACCCTCATCGAAAAGATGAAAAAGAAAAAACTTCACAGACCCGCCGTTGCTTCATAAGCCACATCCTTAACATCCTGTAATAGTTAGTCATAGCATTATAATCGTCAAAAATCTGACAGGCCTCTCTTTTGAACCATTCCCCATTTGATCGTTGCGTTTTCTCCGCCTGACGCGGATTAGCCGGTTTTCACGTGGTATGTGGAAGCACTTCGCCGGCTTAACGGGTCAACGGGTTAAGAGGCAACCCCCCGGTATTGACGGACATTTCCTTGGCACAGTAATTGCTGAACAACCCGTCAGAGAGGTATCCTGCCCTTTTTGATCACTTACTGCAATTACGTAATTTGATCAGAAGATCGGCAGGCTCCTCTGACATCACCCTGAATTTGATACCCGTGAATTTTTCCCATAAGAGATGCCTTCTCATAGCATGGCTGAGCATTGTGTTGAGTCTTGTAGTGGCTCAGCATGCAAAGTCCCACACCCTTGCCATGATTCATGAGGTGTTGACGAAATCGGAGGAAGGGAGGTCCAGCATAGTTGTCAAGCTAAGTGGTGATCCTGCCTACAAGGTGATCGGGCTGGGGAGAAGTGAGATTTTGATTGCATTAAAGGATACTGAGCTCTCCAAGGGGCTTTACAATAAGAAGATCACAGGTGATGGGCTGATACAGAGGGTAGAAATCAACAAGAGGCCTAACAATGTGAGCTGCTTGCTTGTCAAGCTCCGCAAACCGTATATCGAGATTGATCACCAGATAGAGGCCAGCAAAGGCAGCCTGTATGTCCAAATAACGGGTGAGGGCGGCTCTCCCAAGAGAGCCTTAAAACGATCTAAAATCCGCAATCCCTGCCCGCCAGTCGCCTCCGCCGCGCCCGGCATCGCGAGGCCCAGCCGAGGCGGACGGGCTCCAGGCGACCTGCCCGCCATTGCCACGCATGCCGGCAATGAAGCCGCCCGCTGTACCCGGCGATGGCAGGCGGGTGGCAGGCGGGCACAATCCGCAATCCGCAATCCAAAAAGTAGATCAGATTCCTCTCTTTTGCACGCGGAGACGCCGGCCCCTGTAGCTTTGAGCAGGCCGGGGGGTATAGATCAATTATTGAATCCGGACTCCAGGGATACCACACCAGACACAGATCTTTTCCTGGAGGCTGCGGGGCACTTCCAGATGGGCCGGTGGGAGGATGCGATCCGAATTTTTACAGAAATCATTAAAGCTTATCCTAAAAGCCCCTATTTAGAACGGGCCTATTTCCTACTGGCAAAAAGTTATGATCATATGTTCAAAAACAACATTTCAGAGCATTTTGTGGAGGTAAACAGATACTACCAGGATGCGATAAGTAAATTTCCCAATTCTGTTTTTGTGCCCGATGCCATGGTATCTATCGGGAACTGCTACTTTAAGATAAAGAATTACTATGAGGCTTTGGCCTATTACAGCCTTGTGTGTGAAAATTTTAAGGCGTATGCAGCGGCCCCTGAGGCCATGTTTAAGCGAGGGAAAATCCTTGTCATAACCAAAAAACCGCAAGAGGCCATTAAGAGTTTTCAGGAGGTTGAGAGGCTCTACCCCGAAGCGCCATTTGCCGGCAGGGCAAAGATCCAAAGGGCAAAGGCACTTTTTGAGATGAACAACTTTAAGCGCTCCCTCAGGGTGCTTGATGAAATCATAACCGCAGAACCAAACAAGGTTTATGAAAATCCAGATGTTCTTCTGTATTCCGGCTATGACTACTATGAACTTGGAAGATTAGAAGAAGCAAGGGACGCCTTGTGCAAGGTTTTGAACTGCTATCCTGATATAGAGTCAAATCATTTGATCTTGACAAGGATTGCGGACACCTACCGCGAGCAGGGTACGGAAACCAAGGCATCAAAATTGTACAACATGGTGTTAAGGAGATACCCTGATGGCGAAGGGAGCTTGATCAGCATGCTTCGTCTTTCTACTGATATACAAAAAGTTGAATCAAAAAAGCTACTTTTCATAATGCCCATCGAAGAAATAGCCCCCTACACCAGGCCTGCACAGGAGACCTACAAAGAGATCATGAAGGTCCACGGAGACAATCCCCTGTCTCACCTTGCCGGGCTGAGGCTTGCACACCAGCAGCAGAAAGACAAGGACTATGAAGGGAGTGTCAACATTCTCAGGGATATCCTAACTAGATGTCCCGATACCCCTTTGAAGGAGCAAATCAAGTCTTCTCTTCGAGCACCGGTGGAAGCCATTTTTGAAAGGGAACAGCAAGCAGGAAATTATGGGAAAATCGTAGGTTACTATGAAGAAATGAAGGCCGACCTGGGCACTGAAGATATGCCAAATCTCCTTTTGATACTCGGCGATGCCTACAGGAGGCTTCATCTGTATAACGTGGCTATTCCCGCGTTTGAAAAGGCCAAGAAGTCGTACACAGATCAAGGTCAACCTGCGACTCTGCTGTTCGGTCTCGGAGAATCCTTTTATAAGGTGCAAAGGCTTGAAGAAGCTCAACGGGCGTTGGAAGCCTTTATTGAAAGATATCCTGAGGACAAACGGGCGTATCAGGCATACTTCCTGATAGGGAATATTATGTTAAGGCAAAAGAAGTACGAAAAGGCGATAGCGGCTTTTAATCTGGCCATGCAGAAAGACCCTGACGAACTTTACAAGATCGATATACTTCTGGCCATGGGCGAGGCCTCAAACTGCCGCAGGGATTATAATAAGGCATCCAGGCTGCTGAACAGGGCTATCGCGTTGATGAATCAGAACAAGACTGATCCGGCTGCGGGTACCTACGAGGCCTACCAGGATCTGGGCGAGACGTATCTTAAACTTGGAGACAACGAACAGGCTGTGTCTGCCTTTGAAAATGCCCTAAAGGTCAGTCCCAAGAGCCGGGACGACTACAGACTCCAATTCAGGCTTGCTGAATGTTATCAAAGGCTCCGGGAAAGAGACAAAACAGAGGGAATATTGAATCAGATTATAGCCTCTGGGGACCCATTCTGGACCAGGATGGCTGAGGCAAAGATCAATGAGATTGAGATAGATATGCGCCTGAAAGCCGGTTGAGCCCTAAAGTGATCGGTTCCAGGTTCAGGGTTCAAGGTTCAAAGGTTCAAAGGTTATAGTCTACTTTACAAGAGTTCAGGGTTCACGGTTCACTGTTCAGGGTTGACAACCCCTGGCCCAGACCTGGTTGGTGAGCGTGATAGTCTCTCACGAGCGTGTCGCGCCAGGGCAGGCTTTGAACCTATGAACTTTGAACGGTGAACTTTCTTTATTGAGGCATCATCCTTTTGATATCAGAGAGTTAGGGCTCTTCAACCGGGAACCGTGAACGTTGAACCGCTCAACCTAGGTTAGAATAAGATCGTGTGAATCATTTCAGCCCACCCTCTTGGGCCTGCTTTCTGTGAATAGACAATTGGTTCGATTCCCTGGAGATGCTCCCATTCCCCAGTCTTTTTCCTGATTACAACGGGCATGTCCACATGCCTGAGCATGGGGATGTCATTGGCACTGTCTCCCAGTCCGGCACTCCAGATCCTCTTGTCAGGGTATGTGTTAGCATATACCATTTTCAGAATCTGGACCGCCGTTCCCTTATCGTTTCGTCCGGTCATGTGGTAGAAACGGCCTCCTCGGGTGATCCTCAGCCCCTTTTCTTGTAAGAGGGTTTCAAGGAGTCGTAATTGAGCCGGCGTGTCAGAGAACATGAAGGGTTCTGAATACTCACGTTTTGCGGCCAACTGGGCCTCTTCATGGGTGAGCCCCGTACAAGTGGCAACCTCCTCAATGGTCATCTCGCTGAATCCCTTCATGCGAAAGTTCTTCTTTTTCATTTCTCTCCAAATAGTACACAAGTGAGCGTAGGGCACACCTAACTCCACCATGCGGTATGGCCCTTTTTCGACAAACTTCACATCCCTTAAGTCGAAGGTATGACGTGGGATAAAAATAGCCCCACCGTTTTCTACAATGAACGGGTCGCTAAGGCCCATCCGCCTGCGATACACTTCGATTTCAGCCCGCGTCTTGCTACTGCAAATGATGACCGGGATAGACCTTGACCTGAGTAGGTCCAAGGCAGGCTGGGCTTCTTTGAAATCGTAAGTATCGTGATCGATCAGCGTGGCATCCAGATCGGTGAAAATGAGTATTTGTTTCATAGTCAACTTTGGGGTATGGTTGTATGAACATGAGATTATCTGGGTGGTTGCCCCTTGTCAAGTTGACGTAGTTCAGGATGTGTAGTATAAATTGAATTTAAGGGCTTCGCTCTAATCTGCTTCAGATTGGTTCAAGGTTACAAGGGGGTTCCGGCATGCACATAGAGGAAAATCCAAACGACATACGGGCTGCTGACCTGATTGTGGGAATTCCGTCGTACAATGAGGCAAAGCTGATTTCTTACCCCACGCAGATGGCAAGCGAAGGCCTCATTAAGTATTTTGGGAACAAAAACAGCGTTATCATCAACTGTGACAATAACTCCCCGGATGGCACCCGCGACGCCTTCATGAATACTCCCACCGAGGTTCCTAAGATATACCTATCAACACCGCCAGGCGTAAAAGGGAAAGGAAACAACGTCAGGAACCTTTTCAAGAAGAGCTGCGATCTCGGTGCACAGGCTGTTGTTGTTGTGGACGCAGATCTCAAGAGCATAACGCCGCGGTGGATAAAGAATCTGGCAGAACCACTTTTTGAAGATTTTGGATTTGTGGCACCCCTCTATATTCGGCATAAGTATGACGGAACCATTACGAACAATATTGCCTATCCGATGACACGCTCCATTTACGGTCGCAGGGTGCGCCAACCGATTGGGGGGGACTTCGGCTTTTCAGGGGAACTGGCCGAGATTTATCTAAAGCAAGGGGATTGGACACCGGCCGTGGTTGAATTTGGTATTGATATTTGGATGACGACCACGGCCATGTGTCACGACATACCAATTTGCCAGTCTTACATGGGAAGGCCCAAGATCCACAAACCAAAAGACCCTGGAGAATCCTTGGGTCCTATGTTTTTGCAAGTAGTGGGCACGATCTTTGATATTATGACAAAAAAGGTGGCTTTCTGGAAAGAGGTCCGGTGGAGTAAGCCAACGGCGATTTTCGGTTTTGGACTTGGGGAGATGGAAATGCCCCCGCCGGTCGATATAAATCTGGAAAGGCTTTATGATAAGTTCCAGGCGGGCTTTGCAAGCCATGATGCCCTCTGGAAGGGAATCCTTTCCACGAATGTTTACAAGAAACTTTCGGAAGTAAAAACTCTCGGTTTTGCCGATTTTGAGTTTCCGACCAACCTGTGGGCTGAGATATTGATTGACTTTGCGGTCGCCTACAAAAATGGTGCGCATGGCAGAGAGGGTATCATGGAAAGCTTAATCCCGCTCTATTACGGCCGCACGTGCTCCTTTGTGATTGAACTGGAGCCGATGACCATTCAGCAGGCCGAGGAAGTGATAGAAGATCAGTGCATTGTTTTTGAACGGAGCAAGCCTTATCTGCTTAGAAAATGGTTTGACACGGAGTGAATGTTCTCAAGCCGTCAGGCCTCTGGCTCGTAGAGGCACGAGCCTATGCCTCGGCTTCCGGCTCGTAGAGCCTACAGCTCGGAGAGAGAGCGCAACCTTTGCGCTCATAGACAGCAAATGGGGAGGCTCTTATGAAAAAAATCCTTATTGTTGACGACGAAGACGTCATCCGAATGCTCTATGGCGAGGAATTGGAGGACGAAGGGTACAACGTGATCACCACAGGAACTGGTCACGGCCTGATCGGATTGGTTGAGAGTGAAAAACCAGACCTGATTATCCTGGATATCAAGATGGCCGAACATAACGGGTTAGATTTGCTGCAGGATATCCGGAAGGAATTCTATAACATCCCTGTCATTCTCTGTTCAGCTTACTCTTCCTATAAAGGCGACCTCAAATCGATCGCAGCCGATTACTATGTTGTCAAGAGTGCAGATCTGAGCGAGCTGAAGCAGAAAATCAAAATGGCATTAGAGGGACACATCCCTTTCCAGTCCACCCGGGAGTGAGGTGGGCATGGAGATCCGCTATGCTGTTGTGCTGGGTATCATCCAGGGTTTGACCGAGTTCTTGCCCGTCAGCAGCTCCGGACATTTGGTGCTCTTTCAAGACCTGTTTGGTTTAAGAGAACCGGAGCTCTTTTTTGATGTCTCGGTTCATGTAGGTACCCTGGTAGCCGTATGCGTGTTTTTCTTCAAAGACCTCAAGGAGATTGTCACTACACTTTTCTCAGTTTCTACTTGGTCTATCGGGAAAGATAGTCTTTGGCAAAGCCTTTACCAAAAGCCAGAGATGAGGTTGCTCGGTCTTATCCTTGTGGGGACGGTGCCAACCGTTTTCCTGGGCTTGTTATTTCGGCCCGTGGCCGCAAAGGTCTTTTCATCCATCCAGATTGTAGGGATTATGCTTTTTGTCACAGGGCTGTTGCTGTGGCTCACCCGAAGGCTTAAACGAGGGAGACGCAATGCGGCCCAGCTCACGATCAGGGATGCCCTGTTCATAGGTATGGTCCAGGGGGTGGCTATTTTGCCGGGGATTTCTCGTTCTGGAGCCACCATTGCCACGGGTCTGTTCAGAGGTATAGATCGAGAGACTGCTGCCAGATATTCCTTCCTTCTGTCTATTCCGGCCATCTTGGGGGCTATGGTCCTGGAATTGGGCGAGGCCCTGGCTTCGGGCTTTCCGCCCGCCAGTGTGGTACTGGTGGGGGCCTTCATGGCTGCGGTTGTGGGGTATGGTGCCCTGAGGGTCCTGATTCACCTGGTGAAAAAAGGAGACCTTCATGTATTTGCTCCCTACTGCTGGCTCTTGGGGGTGCTGGTCATCGCCAGGTCATTTTGAGGCCTGAGGGGATTGCGGAATGCGGATTGCGGAATCAAATCGGGAACCTTTGGATTGATGATTGATGATTGAACAAAAACAAATCGAAGATCGGCATCCTTCATTTCTCGGTTTACACTTATCAAGGATGCGGGCGCCAAGAGATAAGTTCTTTTGTTCCTACTTTTTGGTGTCAGGTGTCAGGTGTCAGGGGCGACAAACGCGAGATCTGTACTGTTCTCAAGGCGTAAGCCGCAAACCTGAACACTGAAACCTGAAACCTGGGGTGGTGAAAAAAAGTGTAAACTACTTT
>DAOVEU010000371.1:0-2957 GCA_030668805.1 Desulfobacterales bacterium | reverse complement strand
TAGAGATCAAATCCTTCAGGATGTCGCCGATCGTTCTGTCGTCATCTACGATCACAGTCCGGATATGTCGGTCTTGCATTTCCATTTTTCCACTTCTCCTGCCTCCTATTGATAAGTACAGGACATTTTTTTGACAGGATTGACAGGATTGACAGGATTAACTGGATAAATTTTAAATGAATCCAGTTCAGCAATGAACTTAGCTCCACTTCGTTCCGCAATTGGTCGAGTGCCCGCCCTGGCGCGACATGCCTGAATCAAGCTGTAATCCCTGCAAACCCGGTCTGGGCCAGGGGTCAAGTGGTTGATTAGTCGAGTGCCCGCCCTGGCGCGACAGAAGCTGGACAATGCTTGCGAAAGAAAAACCCGGCCCGCCCTGGCGCGACAGAAGATGGAGAATGCCACAGAGTGAAAAACCCGGTCTGGGCCAGGGTCTGGGCCAGGGGTTTAAGGGCCTTACGACCCCGCCTGCCAACGCCTGTCACAGTATACGGCCTATATGCCGGCATGCATGGCAATGGCGGGCAGGTCGACAACCCCGCCTGCCAACGCCTGGTTTGCCGGGTAATTGTAACGGCGGCACAAATGGCACTGGCGGGCAGGTCGACTATTTAACTACTCGACTAAAGTCGCTGGAATTTCAATAAGTTGTAGAAATTCCGAAACGTTTTTTTTTAGTGGAACTCGATAGGCTCTTTACAATCTGTAAAAAATGTGCTTCAAAGAATTTGTAACCGATTAGGCAGCTAAATCCATAACGGAAAGGAGGTAGACAAAATGGCAGAGAAACAAGAGAAATGGATATGTGCGCACTGTGGCTTCACAGCTTCAGGGAAATTCGTTGGGGATATTTGCCCCCAGTGCGACATGACCTACTGGAAATGTGGTGGGTGTGGATTTCTGGTGACAGCCGCAAAACCACCTGAGGTTTGCCCTTCATGTGGGGACAAGCATGAGTTCTTGAACGTCACCTGCTATACGCCTGAGTGCGGAGGCCCTGGCCACGTTGATCGCCGACTATAGATAAAGTGCAATATAGTCAAAGATAAACGTCTCGGAAATTCTACAACCTATTGAATGTATAAGCTTTTTTGAGGCTTGGATTTTTGCCTCGTGCCGGAATGGCCGGAATGATGGAATGTTGGAATATTGGAATGATGTAAAAGAAAAAAAGACCAAAATCCTCTTAAACCCAACATTCCACTATTCCAGTATTCCAATTGTGAGCGAAGCGAACTAAGTTCATCAAGGAGGTATCAAGATGGACGTGAAGAAAATACTCTGGCCTACGGACTTCTCAAAAAACGCGGCAAAGGCTCAGCCCTACGTTACATCGTTGACGGAGAAATATCAGACAGAAGTACATGTGCTTTACGTGATCGAGGAACTGGCCTATGACGAACTGGCCTATCACGAACCCTGGGGAGAGTTTGATCGGTCCCAGATGGATAAGATTCATGAGTGGGAAGAGAAAAAAGCGAAGGAGCGACTGGATGGGATTTGCGATAAGTATTTGAAAGGGTGCCCGCTGTACGTCAGACACGTTGCCACAGGCGACCCGGCCAAGGAAATTCTGAAGTTTATTGAGAAGGAAAAGGTGGACATGGTGGTAATGGCCAGCCGTGGGCGGAAAGGGTATTTTTTCGGTAGTGTCGCGGAAAAAGTCGTGAAAAACTCCCCCGTCCCAGTAGTGACGATTCCAGTCAGTCCGGAGGAATAACCGCCGCCCCCAAGCCTTGCTCTCCAGCAGGGCCTCATAAGGTTTCGTCAAGTATGTCTGGACTGCGGCGGCCTGGTTATTAGAAACCCCAACCTTAGGGGGGTCGCTCCCCCTAAGAACCCTCGCGTAAGGTGTTGATTCATCCCCGCCTTAAAAGATGTGGTTTTCTCCACCATTTTGCTAAATCTGAACTCTCTTGTTCTATATTCCCGGATAGTGCCCAGTCAATGACATTGTATTGACACTGACAAAAAGCTAACCTTTGAACGCTTACGAAATCTCTAACCCCATGATAAGAAAATTAACACCCCAGCAACAGTTGATCGCAAGTTTCGTTCTCTTGATCCTTGTCGGCTCCCTTGTTCTGATGCTCCCTGGCATGACAACGAATGGCCGGATGTCGTATGTAGACGCCCTGTTTACTTCCACATCTGCGGTGTGCGTCACAGGGCTTGTGGTAAAGGACACAGGGGCCGACTTTACAAGGGTCGGCCAATGGGTCCTCCTGGCGTTGATCCAGTTGGGAGGACTCGGGATCATGACCTTTTCAACGATCTTTCTTTTCATTCTGGGCAGGCAACCCTCACTGACCCAGGATACGGTGCTTCGGGACACTTTTGCCCACTCTCCCACGAAGAACCTCCACACACTGATCGTTTCGGTTGTGTTATTCACATTTGCGGTGGAATTCATGGGTATGGCGCTCTATTTTTTGCACTGGGTACGTGAAGCTCCTGTTAGTGACGCCATGTTCATTTCCCTCTTTCATGCGGTTTCTGCCTTTTGCAATGCAGGATTCTGCCTCTTTCCGGATAGTTTCACAAAATACCAGGGTCACATGCTCATGAATCTTAATACCATTTTTCTCATCATTACCGGTGGCATAGGATTTCTGGTCCTCCTTGAACTCTACCAACGTTATGGTCAGAATAAGGGAAAAAATGGGCGACAAAGGAAGAGCCTTTCCCTCCATGCAAGACTCACGCTTTCAACCACATTGATCTTGATCGTGGCAGGGACCGCGTTTTTCTTCATGGTCGAATACAACGACATCTTAAGAGGTATCAATCTCCCTCATAGGATTCTCATATCCGTTTTTCAGTCGGTTACTGCAAGGACTGCCGGTTTTAACACGGTCGATTTTGGTCTGCTGTCAAATGCAACTCTCTTTTTCTTCATCATCCTTATGTTTGTTGGGGCTTCGCCCGGCTCCTGTGGGGGCGGGATCAAGACCACA
>DAOVEU010000231.1:0-4291 GCA_030668805.1 Desulfobacterales bacterium | reverse complement strand
GCCTGATTACTGACCACTGACTACTAACTACTGACCACTGACCACTGACTACTAACTACTGACCACTGACTACTAACTACTGACCACTGACCACTGACTCCTATCTCCTATCTCCTGACCTCTGACCACTGACCACTGACCTCTGACCACTGACCACTGACCACTGACCACTGACCACTGACCACTGACCACTGACCACTGACCACTGACCAATGACCAATGACCAATGACCAGTGACCAGTGACCAGTGACCAAAACAACAGTGAGGTAAACCAACATGAGCATTCAGCCTGAAGGTGAAGACTTAAGAAAGGCAACGAAGTGGATATCAGATAAGATCCGCTATGAACCAAAGGTGAGCCTGGCCAAGGCAATCGGGGAGGCGTGTGTGAAGTTTGACTTATCACCAAAGGATGCCGAATTCATGATGCGCTTCTTTTCTGAAAAGGCAAAAGGGTAAGAGGACTTTAGGCACTATCTTCCTGAAAGATGCCACGTATAAGAATACTCCCTGAAATATTATCCAACAAGATCAGTGCTGGTGAGGTGGTTGAGCGTCCGGCTTCGGTTGTCAAAGAGCTTATAGAGAATGCCATTGATGCCGAAAGCACCAAGGTCGTGATGGAAATCAAAAAGGGTGGACGTGCCCTCATTCGAGTCTCTGACAACGGCGTTGGCATGGATCAGGACGATGCGCTCCTGTCCATAGAGCGCTATGCGACCAGCAAGATCTATGACGAAAAAGATCTTTTTTCCATAGCCACACTCGGATTCAGGGGAGAGGCCCTTCCGAGCATAGCATCTGTTTCAGACATGGAGATTGTAACCAGGGCAGCATCATCTGAAGTGGGGACCAGAATTATTGTTGCAGGTGGAAAAATCAAGGAAGTTGCTGAGACCGGGGCTCCCAAGGGAACAATGATTTCGGTGAATCATTTGTTTTTCAACACGCCTGCCAGACGAAAGTACCTAAAAACGGAGCAGACCGAGATGGGCCACATCAGCGACACGGTTGCACGCATGGCCCTTGCCTGGCCAGGCATCCACTTCAAGTTTTCACACAATGGAAGGGTCCTTGTGAACTGGAGTTCCACCCCAACCCCCCTTCATCGGATAGTCAATGTGTTAGGGGAGGATTTGGAAGACCGTTTGTACGAAGTGGACTACAAGGGCGGCAACGTCCGGGTCCACGGGTTTGTGGCCTCTCCGGATATCTCGCGAACGACCTCCCGAGGATCATACGTTTACGTCAATGGACGGTTTGTCCGGGACAAGGTGCTCAATCATGCTGTCATGGAAGCCTATGCAGGGCGCCTGATGAAAGGGAAGTTCCCCCTGGTGGTGCTGTTCGTGAACCTCGCCCATGATCAGGTGGATGTGAATGTCCATCCCACCAAGCACTCGGTTCGGTTTGAAGCCCCAAAGCAGGTCCACGATGTCATTGCAAGGGCTGTATCAGAAAGCTTGCAGAGATTCGATCGTCCCAGATGGGGACAAACCCAAATTGTGAAACCAATGCGACGACCGATCCCGTACAGGCTTTCTCCACCTCGCGGAGCAGTCAGTGAGCCCAAATCCGAACCGACGTCTCCGACATTCAGCCACGCGCCTGAGGCCGCGCCACCCCTGTGGCCTGAAAGATATTTTGCCTCCCTCAGGATCATCGGCCAGCTCCACAACACCTACATCGTTTGCGAGTCTGATGATGGACTCGTACTGATCGATCAGCATGCTGCCCATGAGCGCGTCGTTTTCGAGTCCCTCAAGGCTGCCTACAGCCGCTCGGCTATTACCACCCAGGGGTTGTTGGTCCCTGAGACCATCGAGTTGAACTATCGGGAAGCCGGCATCCTGGAAACGCTTCTAAAAGACTTGAGGGACATGGGCCTGGAGATAGAACCCTTTGGAGGGAAGACTTACCTGATAAAGTCGGTCCCGGCCTTACTGGCCGGCAGGCCTGTGAAGCCGCTTGTCATGGAAATTGTAGAAAAGGCGGCTGAAATCGGTCTTGCGTCAGGCCTCCATCGCGGCGCGGACGAGTGCTTGACTATCATGGCCTGTCACGGTGCTATAAGGGCCAATCAAAAGCTTGCGGACGAACAGATGAAGGCCCTGTTGGAACAACTGGATACCCTTGAACATGCCTCCCATTGTCCCCACGGTCGTCCAACCTATATTCACCGAACCCTGCGCCAGGTGGAAAAGGATTTTAAGCGGATCGTGTGAGACCAGCAAGATCCTTAACCTGTACAAGCCGGAGCCAAACAGGTAAGGGACTCATCACGAAAACACGAAAGTACGAAAATACGAAAATAAGCTCAAATGACAAAGTACCAAAGTTTCTCCTCCTGAACTTCCGCACGTGGTATTCATTTAGGTTTTGACATTTGTCATTCCTTTGAACTTTGAACTTTGGGCTTTGGAATTTGTCATTTTTCGCGTTTAATCTTTGACTCTTTCGTGTTTTCGTCCTTTCGTGTTTTCGTGATTGCTTTTAGAATTTCTCAAAAGCCGCTTTCTTTTTCCCATAGCCATTGCCTTTACCCTCAATAGCCCGGGGCTGTTATGAAAATACATCAGGCTGGAAGAATATCCTGCCTGGATAAAACAGGTCTCCAGGTCATCAAAAAGGACGGGGCGATTTGGCCAGGTGTATCTTTTTTCTCCCCGCTTTAGTCTTTCCCATTCTTTCAATGCCAGAGAGTCTTTTTCAAACACCGTTTTCCTGGCATGTTCGCAGAGAAACATCTCGCACACAATCGGCTTTATACGCCAAAGGCAACCCCTTTTTCCAAGATAGACACACTTCATGCCGGGGTTTGGAAGGCTCAGAACCTGGAGCAGCGGGTCAATCTCTTCGTCTGACGACATCAGGACATTGATGACTACGTCAGCAAAAAATGTTGTAATCCCTTCACGACTGCAGCATGCACTGTAATGGTTTTGGTAGCACTTCTGAGTGCAGACTTCGGAAAAATAGTGTCGCAAGAACTGGTCTACTTCTTTTCTAAACCGGAGATAGTTTCTTGTCCTTGTCTTCAGCCTTGCCAGTTCAGAAGGCGAAAGCATTTTGAGGTGGTAGCGTACCAATAGAATCGCTTCTGACTGTTCCCGGTTATACTCGCTCACGTTGTCTTTGGTTGTGTTTGGGTGGTGACATTTTGGCATTTTATATCGGTTTTTTGTATCTTCTCAATAAATCGGGGTAGATGCTTTGGTAGGCCAATTTTCTGGATTCCCGCCTGCGCGGGAATAACAATTGTATCTAATTGTCGGTCATTCCCGCGAAGGCGGGAATCCAGGAGTTGATACCCCGAGTTATTGAGATCTTACGGTTTTTTTACCATGCCCGAGCGTCAAAGTATAGCCATAAGCTCCCAACTCTTTGTCTCTTATGTCATAGCATCGTCACAGACGGTCACACTTGCGGTTTCTTCAGAATCCTTGAGCAACCGAATCATCTCCGCTGCAGGAAGGAACCAAAAGAGATGTATCTGCTACAATATATTGTGCCTTTTAGCCGTTTTTTTCTGTATATTGTGTTTTTTTCTTGACTTTCAAGAAAGCTATATTCTATTAGCCCGTACATCTTGACAAGGTTCCTTTTTCACCCAAACCAAAGGAGGAAGGCATCATGACAAAAACAGAACTGGTGCAACAGATGGCAAAGGATGCGGGGATCTCAAAGGCTGCGGCTAACAAGGCCCTGGACTCGTTTGTTGACAGTGTCAAGAAAGCCCTGAAAAAGAAGGACGGCGGAATCACGCTGGTTGGTTTTGGCACCTTTTCCAAGGTCCGTCGTAAAGCAAGGACAGGCAGAAATCCCCAAACAGGCGAAGAAATAAAGATAAAGGCGCGCAATGCCGTGAAGTTCAAACCCGGCAAAGCGTTAAAAGATGCTATTTGATAAGTTCAGTTGTTTAGTAAGGTGGCTCTTTCCCAATGGGCCACCTTTTTGTTTTGACTTATCGCCCATATTAGGGCGACGTAAACGCCGTTCTTGTGCTCCCCTTCCCCGCCGTTTGGGGCGGGGAAGTTCATCCTTGTCATTTCTTTCTTCCATTAATGTGAGAAATCTTGCCAGGAAGTGTTATCTTTTCTATCGCAGCAAGCTGCGGGGAATTAAACCCTACAGATTTCGCATCGTCCTTCAAATGATTAGAGTAATCCGTGTAATCTGCGAAATCTGTGGATTAAAGAGGCCAGTTTTAGATTCCATGATTTCAGACACAGATTTGGATGAGGCTTAGGCATAAAGGTGTTGACCTGAAAACAGTTATGGATATAATAA